>JASHTP010000175.1 GCA_030040495.1 Alphaproteobacteria bacterium | reverse complement strand
AGGATGACGTTGGCGCCGGCCTTGAGCATCTTGGCGAGATGGACGCGGTTGCGCTCGCCGCCGGAGAGCTGACCGACCTTCTTCTGCTGGTCGCTGCCGCGGAAATTGAAGAGCGCGCAATAGGCGCGGCTCGGCATCTTGCGCCGGCCGAGATCGATCTCGTCGTTGCCGCCGGAGATCTCCTCGAAGACGCTCTTGCCCGGCGCCAGCGTGTCGCGCGACTGGTCGACATAGCCGAGCTTCACCGTCTCGCCGACGCGGAAGCTGCCCTTGTCCGGCTTCTCCTGGCCGGTGATCATGCGGAAGAGGGTGGTCTTGCCGGCGCCGTTGGGGCCGATGATGCCGACGATGCCGCCGGGCGGCAGGCGGAAGGAGAGATCCTCGATCAGCAGCAGCTCGCCGAACCCCTTCATGAGGTGCTCGGCCTCGATGACGAGATCGCCGAGCCGCGGCCCCGGCGGCAGCACGATCTGCGCCGTCTCGGGCGCCTTCTCCTTGCTCTGCGCCACCAGGGTCTCATAGGCGGAGATGCGCGCCCGGCTCTTGGCCTGGCGCGCGCGCGGGCTCTGGCGCACCCATTCGAGCTCGCGCTCGAGCGTGCGCCGGTGCGCCGCCTCTTGCTTGCCCTCCTGCTCCAGCCGCTTCTGCTTCTGCTCGAGCCAGCCGCTGTAATTGCCCTCGTAGGGAATGCCGCGGCCGCGATCCAACTCCAGGATCCAGCCCGCGACCTCGTCGAGGAAATAGCGGTCATGGGTCACGGTGACGACGGTGCCGGGATAGTCGGCGAGGAAGCGCTGCAGCCAGGCGACGCTTTCGGCGTCGAGATGGTTGGTGGGCTCGTCGAGCAGCAGCAAATCCGGCTTCTGCAGCAGCAGGCGGCAAAGCGCCACGCGCCGTCGCTCGCCGCCGGAGAGCTTCGTCACCTCGGCGTCTCCCGGCGGGCAGCGCAGCGCGTCCATGGCGATCTCGACGGTGCGGTCGAGCTCCCAGCCATTGACGCGGTCGATCTTCTCCTGCAGCTCGCCCTGCTCGGCGATGAGGGCGTTCATCTCGTCCTCGGAGAGCTCCTCGGCGAAGCGCGCGCTGACTTCCTCGAAGCGCTCGAGCAGCGACGTCACCTCGCCCAAGCCTTCCTTGACGTTGCCGGCGACGTCCTTGGCGGGATCGAGCTGCGGCTCCTGCGGCAGGAAGCCGACCTTGACGCCTTCGGCGGCCCAGGCCTCGCCGGAGAAATCCGTGTCGATGCCGGCCATGATGCGCAGCAGGGTCGATTTGCCGGCGCCGTTCAAGCCGAGCACGCCGATCTTGGCGCCGGGCAGGAAGGAGAGCCAGATGTCCTTCAGCACCTCGCGCCCGCCCGGATAGGTCTTGGACAGGCCCTTCATGACATAGATGTACTGGTAGGCGGGCATAAGCGGACTCCGGTGCGGGGGATGCGCGGGTTCTAGCGCATCGGGCGGCGGCGGCCAAGGACAGGCGGGCGCCGGGGCTTGATCCCGCCAATCGTCGAGCGCATGGTTCGGCGGGGGGTAACGCGATGCGCAAAGCCGTTCTTGCCGCGATCATGTTGGGCATACTCGCGCCGACCGCCGGCGCGTTGGCGCGGTCGGGCTGTGGCTCGCAGCCGCTGCCGCCGCTGCCGTCGGTCAACTGCAAGACGCTGAGACCGGTTTGTCGTTGCGACAGCAAGGGGCAGAACTGCCATTGGAAGTTCATCTGCAAGCGGTAGCAGCCCGCCACGCGCGCCCGATCCCGCCAAGGCGGGGTTGCCGCGCCGTCGACAGCCGCCGGCGTTTATCCCTACTT
This sequence comes from Alphaproteobacteria bacterium, assembly GCA_030040495.1. Taxonomy (GTDB): domain Bacteria; phylum Pseudomonadota; class Alphaproteobacteria; order ATCC43930; family CGMCC-115725; genus DAHUYF01. The sequence continues at coordinate 5,146 of JASHTP010000175.1, read as the reverse complement.
CCCGACGCGACAGCCGTCGCTCAAGGTCTTGAGCGGGGCCACGCCGTCGCGGCTGCCGCGCGTCAGGCGGGCAGCTCGGCCGGCAAGCCGTGCCGCCGCGCCAGGCGTTGCAGGACGTAGATCGTGCCGATGACGGCCGCCGGGAGAATCGGCATGACGTGGCGCGCCTCGAGATGCACCAGCGCAAAGGCGCCGGCGACGCCGAGGAAGGTGAGCCACAGGAAGCCGACGGCGGCGAGCGGCTCGCTCAGCGTCTCGCGCCCGCGCAGCGCGCGCAGCACGAATCCGGGAACGCCGAAGAGGAAGAGCGTGAACAGAACCAACGCGAGCGCGGCCGTCAAGGTCGACACCATCACCAGCAACAGGTCGGTCGCCGAAAAATGCCGCGACAAGGCGCTCAGGGTGCGGACCGAGAGTCCCGGTATCACCCGCCGCTCCAGCCTCGTGCCGAACTCGCTCACGAGGTTGACCGTGGTGACGGGATCGACGACCAGCTCGGCGAGGCCGAGATAGTTGAAATTGCGCCAGACGACGCGGAGATAGGCCACCGGATGGCGGCGCGCCGCCGACAGAAACTCGGCCAGGACGAGCGATTGCAGCTCGGGCGACGTGCATCGGCAGCGCTGGTGCAGCACCGCCAGGAAGCGCAGCTGCGCGCCGAAATCCTCGCCCGTCATCTCCTCCCGCGCGGTCCGCGCGACGAGGCTGTCGCCGTCGAAGGGCCGGGCATAGCCGTAGCGCTGCATGTCGAAGACCGGCCTCAGCCAATTCTCCACGCCGGTGATGCCGAGAAAGACCCCGCCGGTGCGGTACCAGTTCAGCGCCACATAGGCCGAGCTCATCCCGGCGGTGACGAGGAGGAACGCAACGGCGAAGCCGAAGCGGCGCCGCTCCAGGCGCGGCCTCGCCGCCGCGATCCAGAGGCAGATGAGCAGCGGAAACAGGGTGAAATAGATGCCGTTGTCGCGCGTCCAGATCGAATAGCCCCAGAGCACGGCCAGCCCCACCAAGCGCGGCAGGCCGAGCCGCCAGCTTCCGACCGCGTGGCCCAGCAGCGAGAAGACGACAATGATGAAGAGCGCCGCATAGAGGCTGTCCGGCAGGATGGAATTGTCCCACAGCAGCGCTTCCGAAAGCCCGTAGACCAGGCCGGCCGACAGGGCGGCGCCGGTCGAGCCGAGCAGCCGCTCGGCGACGCGCACGACGAGCGCGGTGGCGGCGAGGCCGAGCGCGCCCTGAAAGAGAATGACGAGCGCGGCGTCATGCGACGGCGACAGCAGCTTCGCGCCGGCGAGAAGCAGGGGATAGCCGGCGGTGCGAAACACCAGATTGGGCGCGGCCTCGCTGCCCCATGGAATGGGGGCGAAGGCGCGCCCATGGTCCAGGATCGCATCGGCGAAGGACAGGTAGCCCGGCGAATCCGGCAGGAAGGACGGGCCGAGCAGGACGAGGATCGCGAGCTTGACCAGGGCGAGGGCGATCAGCAGGCCGAGGAGCGCCTGCGCGCGCCGCCGCGCGCACGCCGAGCCCCGTTCCCCCGTCGCCGGCGGGGCGGCCAGTCCTTCAATCATCTCGCTCACTCCACGCGCAGCAACCGGCGTTAGGGCCTTATTCGAGCCTGCCGGCGTTGATTTCTATTTCCCGGCAGTATAGCCGTCGGTCAAGGTCTTGAGGAAGGCGACCAGGTCCGCGATCTCGGCGTCGGAGAGCGCCGGCTTGTCGCCGCGATGGCGGTCGAAGGGCGGCTCCCGGTCGACGTTGGCTCGATAGGCGGCGGGCAGATCGTCGAACGTCTCGACCGCGCCCGAGGCGTCGCGCGGATACCAGCGCGCGGGATCGGTATCGCGCGAGGCGTAGAAGGCCACCGCCTCGGTCAGATCGTGGAAGATGCCGTTGTGGAAGAAGGTCCGGCGCGTCGCGACGTTGCGCAAGGTGGGCGTGATGAAGAGGCCGCAATAGTCCGGGTGGTCGCGGAGATCGGTGCGCAACGGCCCGCACAGGCCGAGATCGTAATAGGCGGGGTCGGCGTTGGCGGGGATCGCCGGGTTGCGCGGCACGCCCAGCGCGGCGAAGCCGTAATCGGTGAATTGCGGCGGCGTGCCGTCATTGCCGCGCGCGCTCAGATGGCAATGCGCGCAATTGCCCTTGGCGGGATCGTTGAAGAGGGCGAGGCCGCGCGCCTCCTGCGCCGAGAGCGTGGCCTTGCCCGCGAGCCAGGCGTCGTACTTGCTGGTGTAGGGATAGAAGTCCCGGTAGCTCTGCTCGAAGGCCTCGAGCGCCTGCAGCAGCACGTCGAATACCTTGTCGGCGTCGTCGAGGCTGCCGCCGGCGAGGCGGCGCAGCCGGTCCGCATAGGGCGCCCGGCGCACCGCGGCGACGACGGCGGCCGGGCTCGCATTGGCCATCTCGAACGGCGACAGCAGCGGCAGGCGCGCCTGGTCGCGGCCGCGGTCGACCCTGCCGTCCCAGGTGAGGCCGCCGGTCGGGCCGTTGTCGACGCTGGCGTCGCCCTCCTCGTCGGAATCGTAGTAGTGCTCGGTGAATTGCGGGATCGCCTGCAGATAGCGCAGCGACGGCACCGCGCGCACCCCGGGCTGGCGCAAATCCTTGCCGCCGAGCTGCACCGCAAGCGCATTGGGCGGCCCATAGGCGAAAGCGGGATCGTGGCAGGAGGCGCAGGACATCCTGCCCGAAGCCGAGAGCGCGGGATCGAAGAACAGCAGGCGGCCGAGCGCGGCGAGCGCCCTCGCCTCGGCGAAGACCGCGGCGCGCGAGCGTTCCGCGTCCGCCCGCGCCTCCCCCGCTGCCGCGGCGAGAAGCGCGGCGCAGAGGACGAGCAGGAACAGGCGCAGGGGCTTTGCTCCCGTGCCGGCTGCCGCCATCGACGGAGTCACGTTTCGCCTTCCCATTCACCATGCCCGCGCTTGTCACGGCCATCCCCGTCTTTTGCGGCGACGGCAAGACGGGAATGGCCGGGACTCGGCCTTCGGCCGGCGCGGCCATGACGATCGAAGGGTGTGTCGCGCATGTGCGCTTCCGGATAGCAGACGATGGCGCAATCCCCGCCGCATTGCCAGCGCGCCCGCGGCCAAGCGCGCGCGATTTCACGAGACTGTCACACAGGCGCTGCTAGAGTGGCGCGCCCTTGAACCCCTCCCGGCGATTCCCCATGACGAAACCCTTTCTTTTCGCGGCGCTGCTGGCCGGAACCGTGCTTTGCGCCGCGGGCCCTGCCGGCGCCGCGGACGCGGCCGCCCCGAAGGCGGCGGGCATCGACGCGATCGAGACCATCGTCGTGATCTATGCCGAGAACCGCAGCTTCGACAATCTCTACGGCTATTTCCCCGGCGCCAACGGGCTCACCCATGTGAGCCGCGCCCGCGCGCTGCAGCGCGACCGCGACGGCTCGGTGCTGAAGGAGCTGCCGCCGATCTGGGGCGGGCTCACCGCCAAGGGCGTGACCCCGCCGGTGACCGAGGCGGAGACGGCGCATCTGCCCAACCGGCCCTTCGCCATCAACGATCCCAAGGGCTTCAACACTCCGCTCGGCACCGTCACGCGCGATCTCTGGCATCTCTTCTACGAGAACCAGATGCAGATCGACGGCGGCCGGAACGACAAGTTCGCCGCCTACGCCGATTCCGGCGGCCTCACCATGGGACATTACCTGACCGGCCCGGCGAAGCTGCCGCTGTGGCGGTTCGCGCGGCGCTACACGCTCGCCGACAATTTCTTCATGGGCGCGTTCGGCGGCTCCTTCCTCAACCATTTCTGGCTGATCTGCGCCTGCACGCCGAAATACCCGAACGCCGATCAAAGCCCGGCCAAGGACAAGATCGCGGCGGTCGAGGCCGACGGGGTGAGCTTGAAGCTCGCGGCGGATTCGCCGCGCTCGGCGATCGACGGGGTGCCGAAATTCCTGCGCGACGGCACCATCACGCCCGATTTCTACGCCGTCAACACCATGCAGCCGCCCTACCAGCCGAGCGCCAACAAGCCGCCGCAAGGCGGCGATCCCGCGCTCGCCGATCCCGCGGTGCCGACCACCCTGCCGCCGCAGACCGAGCAGACGATCGGCGATCTGCTCTCCGCCAAGGGCGTCGGCTGGGCGTGGTATGCCGGCGCCTGGCAGGCGACGCTCGACGGCAAGAACGCCGTGCCGGTGCCCAACTTCCAGTATCACCACCAGCCCTTCAACTATTTCGCCGACATGGCGCCGGGTACGGCGGCGCGCGCCGAGCATCTGCGCGACGGCGGCCTCGGCGGCGTCGAGTTCATCAAGGCGATCGACGCCGGCGCCCTGCCGCCGGTCACCTTCTACAAGCCGCAGGGCAACCTCAACGAGCATTCCGGCTACGCCGCGGTGCTCGACGGCGACAAGCACATCGCCGAGGTCATCGGCCATCTGCAGAAGAGCCCGCAATGGCGCCACATGCTGGTGATCGTCACCTATGACGAGAATGGCGGGTACTGGGACCATGTCGCGCCGCCGAAAGCGGATCGCTGGGGCCCCGGCTCGCGCATCCCGACCATCATCGTCTCGCCCTATGCCAAGCATGGCTATGTCGATCACACGCTTTACGACACCACCTCGATCCTGCGCTTCATCACAAGGCGCTTCGGCCTGCCGGAGCTGCCCGGCCTGGTCGCGCGCGACGCGGCGCTCAAGGCGCACGGCCATCCGCCGATGGGCGATCTCACCAACGCGCTCACCCTGACCCGCGGCTGAGGACGCCGCGGCGATGCGCCTGCTGCTGGTCAGCGACAGCCATCTCGCGCCGGAGGCCGCCGCCTTCAACGGCAATTGGCACGCCGCCAAGGCGTTCGCCGGCCGCGCCGGCGCCGACCTCACGGTGCATCTCGGCGACATCACGCTCGACGGCGCGGGCGATCCCGCGCAGCATGAATGGGCGCTCGCGGCGAGCGCCGGTTGGCCGACGGCGCTGCGCTTCCTGCCGGGCAATCACGATATCGGCGACAACCCGCCCGCGCCCGGCGTCGCGGCCGAGGCGCCGCTCGATCCCGCCCTCCTCGCGCGATACCGCCGCCAGTTCGGCGCCGATCGCTGGACTCTCTCTGCCGGCGACTGGCTCGTTCTCGGCCTCAACGCGCAGCTCCTGGGCACCGGCACGGCGGAGGAGGCGGA
>JASHTP010000174.1 GCA_030040495.1 Alphaproteobacteria bacterium | reverse complement strand
ATCGTCCAGCCCAAGGCGCGCGCCACCGCCAGCGCCCGATCGAAGGCCTCCGAGCGCCTCGCTGCAAGCCGCAGCGGCGCGAGCGCGGGATAGCGCGCCTGCTGCAGCGCGGCCAGCCTAGCGCTGTCGTAGGCGCCGGTGGCGCCGGGCGCCTCGGCGCGGCGCGGCGGCAGCAGCGCCTCGAACTCCGGCGCCGCCATGGTGTCGGTGCTGACGTCGTTGAAGGGGAGCCGCGCCGCGGTGCGCTTGACGCGCAGCGGCAGGATCACCGCGACGGCGCCGACGACGATGATCGCGAGCAGCATCAGCGTCGTGCCCGGCCCCACCCGCCAGCCGCCGGCGGCGAGCGAGACCAGCGCCAGCGCCGCCGCCGCGGCGCCGGCGAGAAGGCCGAGCGCCGTCACCTTGGTGAGCGCGCTGACCGCCGACCAGAGGCGCAGGCGATATCCCACCGGCGCCGCCAGCATCAGCAGCGCCATCGCCAGGATCAGGATCGCGGCGAGATGGGCCGTGGTCGCGGCCAGCACGGTGCTATTGAAGCCGCGGCTTGAGCGCCGCCAGATAGTCGCGGATGCGCCCGGCATTGACGCCGAAATCGCTGATGCCCTGCCGGCTTTCCGAACGCATGTCGATGCGGCTGCCGGCGCCGTTCGGACTCACGCGGATGACGAAATCGTCGGTGAAGCCCATGAAGAGCGTGCGCGCGCTGCCCTCGATCGTGCCCGCCTGCGGATCGCTCTTGACGATGGTCCAGCGCGACATGGTCTCGGCCACGGCGAGCGCGCGCTTGAACGCCTCGGCCGGCGGCAGCGCGGTGTCGAGCGGCGCGATGTCGGGATATCCGGCCTGCTGCAGCTTGTAGAGCGCGGCGCCGGCATAGGCGGGCGAGGCGCCGTGCTCGGCGGCGCGCGCGGCGAGCGTCGCGGCGAAGGCCGGCGGGTTCAGCGGGTCGGTGGTGATGTCGTGGATGCGCGGCAGCGGCGTGTTGTGGATGAGCGGCAGCGGCGCGACCTTGGCGTAGAACTGAACCGGGTAATAGCAGAGAAGCGCGCCGCCGACGATGCCCAGCAGAGCGGCGAGCCGCGCCCGACCGCTCATGGCGCGCCACCGGACGAGCGTCAGCAGCGAGACGATGAAGGCGGCGGCGCCGATGAAGGCGGCGGGCTCCATCAGCTCCCAGAACGAGGTGCGGAAGTGCCAGAGCCCGAGGCGCCAGCCGAGCGGCGCCAGCGCCAGCATCACGCCGGCAAGACCCGCGAGGCCGAGGCCGAGCCACGGCACGATGCGCGCAAGCCGGCTGCGGCCGGCGCTCAGAGCCAGTTCTGCCATGTCGGACTCCCGCTCCCCTGAAACGGGCCCATGGCCCGCCTTTTGCCCGCAATTCTAGCCGGCCGGCGGGCTTCTAGCCAGCGGCGACCAGCGCCTTTTGCGCCGACAGATCGTCTTCGATGAAGGCGCGGACGATCTCGTCGATATCGGCGTCGGCGTGGATGCCGAGGCCTTCCGCGCGCTTCGCCACGATGGCGCGCGGCCAGCCATCGACGATCTTCTGGATCACCGCATCGGGCTGCCAGCGGATGCGCTTCACCGCCGCCTCGCCGCCGGCGCGGCGCAGCGCCTCGACCATCTCCGCCACCGTCGCCGAGATGCCCGGCAGCAGCACGGTGCGGCTGTAGCCGAAGCGCTCGCCCGGCAGATCGTGCACGCGCTCCATGGCGGCGACCAGCCGGCGCGGCGAGAGGCAGGCCATCACCGACTCCCGCGACACCGGGCAGACCACCTCGACGCCGCTCAGCGGCTCGCGGAACAGCGAGGAGACCCAGGTCGAGGCGGCGCGGTTGGGGCGGCCCGGGCGCACCACGATGGTCGGCAGCCTGAGGCAGCGGCCGTCGATGAAGCCCTTGCGGCTGTAGTCGTTGATCAGCAGCTCGCCGATCGCCTTCTGCGCGCCGTAGGAGGTCTGCGGCGTCAGCGGCGTCTCGTCGCTGATCGCCGGCGGCATGTCGCCGCCATAGACCGCGAGCGAGCTGGCGAAGACGAGGCGCGGCCTGGTGCCGAGCGCGCGGCAGGCCTCGAGCACGGCGCGCGTGCCGTCGAGGTTGACGCGGTAGCCGATGTCGGTGTCGGCCTCGGCTTGGCCGCTCACCACCGCGGCCAGGTGGAAGACCGTACCGGTCGAGGCGTCGATGAGCCGCCGCACCGTGTCGCGGTCGGCGATGTCGCCGGTGACGATCTTGAGGCGGTTGTTGGGCGGGATCGGCGGCTGGGCCGGGGCATTGTCGAACAGCACCAGCTCGTCGATCCCCGTCTCGCGCCCGTCGGGGCCGGCAAGCGCGCCGCGCTGCAACAGACGCTGCGCCAGGCGCCGGCCGATGAAGCCGGTGCCGCCGGTGATGACGACCTTCATGGTGCTGCTCTCCCGTGATCGCTGGCCCGTTCTTGCGGATGCCGCTAGTCTTGACGGCGATCGCAAGCGGAAACAAGGGGGTGGCCGCTCGGCGCAGACAAGGGCGTTCACCGCGTCATGAGCGATGATCGGGCCGCAGCGTCCACCGGCGACGAGCAGCGAGGGAACGCGCCGCCGCTGAGCGCCGGTGCGCGCGAAGCCGAGATGCCGAGCGCGATCGCCGAGCGGCCGCTGCGGCGCTGGACGCTCGCCGCGTCACTCGGCCTCCATGCCGGCGTGCTGCTGGCGCTGGTGCTGCTGGCGCTGTGGCAGGTCGCGCCGCCGCCGGAAGAGAA
>JASHTP010000173.1 GCA_030040495.1 Alphaproteobacteria bacterium | reverse complement strand
TGCGGCCGGTGGTCTGCAGCAGCAGGCAATTGACGTTGGGCGCGCCGGGACGGCCGAGATCGACGACATGGCCTTCGGCGCCGTCGCTTTTGAGATAAAGCTCGACATGGCGCTGCTGCCAGCCTGGCGTGCCGGTGTCGATCTTCAAGGCCATGGGCCCGCTCCTGCGAAAGATGGTGCTGCAAGAGAAGGTAGGGTGCCGCGCCGGGCTGCGCCAGGGCGCGGCCGCGCTCGCGCGCGCTCACCCCTCCTCGAACACCTCTTTCGCGATCGACGCCGCCGACATGGCGGTGGGCCAGCCGGCATAGAACGCCAGGTGCGTGATGAGCTCGATCAGCTCGTCCTTGGTGACGCCGTTGATCAGCGCGCGCTGGAGATGGCCGCGCAGCTGCTCGGGCCGATAGGTCGCGACCAGCGTCGCCACGGTGATCAGGCTGCGGTCGCGCTTGGAGAGACCGGGCCGTTCCCAGACATCGCCGAACAGCACTTTCTCCGTGTACTCGACGAGCTTCGGCGCGACGGTGCGCACGCGGTCGCGCGCGGCGGTCGAGGGTTGCTTGGCCATGATCTCTCCTCCCTGGAATCGGCGTTGCGATGCTTCTTGCAAAACTGTAGCGCGTCGGTTCGCCGACTGTCGACAACCGTCACCCTCGCGGCTGGGCTCGTCGGGCTCGCCCGTAGTCGCGTGAATCGATTGTGGGCTATACTCGCAAGATCTTTGGAGATCCGGGTACTCCCATGAAAATAGTCGAGATCGTTCCCCGACGTCGCGCGCCTCTCTATGGCGCGCTCGTCGCCAAGGAGGCCGCCATTCGCAAAAGCGGCCGGGGGACCTACACGCGGGTGGGACGCAAGACCAGCGGCTCGACCCGATGGAAGCACAAGATGTACAAGGGCTCCGTGCAGCTGTCGCGCGGCCAAGCCGAGATCGTCACGGCGAAGGTCCGGGCCACCAGCCCCGAGGACGAGCGCAGGCTCCTGTCGTCCTTCCTCGGCTTCGTCGACCGCCATTCCGGCGACCAGGTGGACACGATCACGATCCACTACCGCTGACTCGGAAACCGTCGCCGGCCGGCCTAATGGAGCTTCACCCGCGGCTCGGCGCGCCGCGACAGGCTTCGCGCCAGCGCGCCGAGGAAGGTCTTGCCGCCGCCGTGCAAGGCATATTCGTGCATCTTGTAGAGCGAGCGGTACATCAGCCGCGCGAAATAGCCTTCGACGAAGAACCCCTTTCCGACCAGGAACCCCATCAGGCTGCCGACGGTGCTGTACTTGCCGAGCGAGACCAGCGAGCCGAAATCGCGGTAGGTGAACGGCTCCAGCGGCTTGCCCTCGAGGCGGCGCGGCAATTGCCGGAGCAGGTGCGATGCCTGCTGATGCGCGGCCTGGGCGCGCGGCGGCACCGGCGTCGTGTAGCCCGGGCGCGGGCAGGCCGCGCAATCGCCGATGGCGAACACGTCGGGATCCCGCGTCGTCTGCAAGGTCGGCGTCACCACCAGCTGATTGATCTGGTTGGACTCGAGCCCGTCCAGGTCGTGCAGGAACTCCGGCGCCTTGATCCCGGCCGACCACACCACCAGCTCCGCCGGAACGAAGCCGCCATCGGCGAGGCGCACGCCGTCGGCGCGCACCTCGCTCACCCGGGCGCCGGTGCGGACCTCGACGCCGAGCTGCTTCAGCAGCTCCAAGGTGGCGTCCGAAATGCGCGTCGGCAGCGCCGGCAGGATGCGGGGGGCGGCCTCGATGAGGATGATCCTTATGTCCTTCTCCGGATCGACCCGGTCGAGCCCGTAGGCGATGATCTCGCGCGCGGTGTGGTGCAGCTCGGCGGCGAGCTCGGTGCCGGTGGCGCCGGCGCCGATGATGGCGACGTGGAGCTGCCCGGGGCGCACCGGCCCTTCCTGCGTCTGGGCGCGGATGCAGGCGTTGACCAGCCTTCGGTTGAAGCGCGCCGCCTGCTCCGGCGTCTCCAGCGGCACGGCGTGCTCGGCTGCGCCCGGCGTCCCGAAATCGTTGGTGATGCTGCCGACGGCGATCACCAGCGTGTCGTAGCCGACCGAACGCGGCGGCGTGATCTGCCGCCCTTCCTCGTCGACGGTCGCGGCGAGGCGGACCTGCTTCTTGGCGCGGTCGAGGCCGATCATCTCGCCGTAGCGATAGCGGAAATGATGCCAGTGCGCCTGGGCGAGGTAGTTGAGCTCGTGCTCGCTCGGATCCATGCTGCCGGCGGCGACGACGTGCAGCAGCGGCTTCCACAGATGCGTGCGCGCCTTTTCGATGAGCAGGATCTCGGCCTCGCCGCGCGCCCCGAGCCGGTCGCCGAGCTGGGTGACGAGCTCGAGCCCGGCGGCGCCGCCGCCGACGATGACGATGCTGTGCCGGCCGGCCGGCTCCTCCGGCAATCCGGTCGCCGGCGCCGATGTCGGCCCGCGCGAGAGATCGGGTTTGTCGGTTTGCAGCGTCGTCATCTGGGCACGGGGCTCCCCTCGCCCGAGGATGCACCGCGCCGGCGGCCTTGTCGATGCGGCGCCGGCGCGCCCGCCCGCCGGCGCGCGCGGGGCTCGCCGCGCGGTCGCTAAAATTTGCGGCAAATGCCGGATTTAATTACAAGATTTACCCGCCGCCTTTGACTTATAATCGCGCCTTCTGGAAAGCGGCGGCAGGCGGCATGAGCGATCACGGCAGGGAGCGGTCGGGACGGCACGAGCCCGGCGAGCTGGCGGCGATGCCGGAGGCGCGCCGCCATCGCCGCAAGGCGGCGCTGTGGTCGGCTTTCCTCGACACCGGCGCCGCCACCTTCGCCTGCGTGCTGCTCAATCTCTCGGAAGCCGGCGCCATGGTCCAGCTCGCCGCGCCGGTGGCGCCGGACCAGAAGGTGATGCTGGTGATGGAGCGATACGGCACGCTCCGCGGCGAAGTGGTTTGGCGGCTTGCCGACAAGGGCAAGGTCGGCATCCGCTTCACCGAGCCGCCCGACTTCGTCGCCCGATTTTTCGGCGAGATGCCGGCGTGATCGCCGCGCGCTTGACGGCTCGCACCCGTCCTACCTCCGCCCGAACAGCCTCTCGATATCCGCGAGCTGCAGCTCGACATAGGTCGGGCGGCCGTGGTTGCACTGGCCGCTGTGCGGCGTCGCTTCCATCTGGCGCAGCAGCGCATCCATCTCGGCCTGCGTCAGCCGCCTGCCGGCGCGGACGCTGCCATGGCAGGCGAGCGTGCCGCAGACCTCTTCGAGCTTCTCCTTGAGCGAGAGCGCGTCGCCGAGCTCGGCGAGCTCGTCGGCGAGGTCGCGCACCAGCCCCTGCACGTCGGTCTCGCCCAAGAGCGCCGGCACCTCGCGCACCAGCACCGCGCCGGTGCCGAAGGGCTCGAGCGCGAGGCCGAGCTCGGCGAGCTCGCCGGCGCGCGCGGCAAGCCGCGCCGCCGCGGCTTCGTCGAGCTCCACCACTTCGGGCAAGAGCAGCATCTGCCGCTTGACGCCGGTCGCGGCGAGCGCCGCCTTCATGCGCTCATAGACCAGGCGCTCATGCGCCGCATGCTGGTCGACGATGACGATGCCGTCCGCGGTCTGCGCCACGATGTAGGTGTCGTGGAGCTGGGCGCGCGCGGCGCCGAGCGGATGCGTTTCGGCCGGCGCGGACCGAGCCATGGCACGCCATGGTGCCGCAAACATCTTCGAGCCGTTCCTTCAAGGCGAGCGCATCGCCGAGCTCGGCCACCTCCTCGGCGAGGTCGCGTACTAAGCCCTTCACGTCGGTCTCGCCCAAAAGCGCCGGCACTTCACGCACCACGACCGCGCCGCGGCCGAATTTTTCCAACACCAAGCCGAGCTCGGCCAGCTCACCCGCACGTGCCGCGAGGCGGTCCGCGTCGGCCTCGGCGAGATCGATCACCTCGGGCAAAAGCAGCATCTGGCGCGCGACGCCGGTCGCGGCCATCGCTTCCTTCATGCGCTCATAGACCAGGCGCTCATGCGCCGCGTGTTGATCGACGATGACGATGCCATCCGCGGTCTGCGCCACGACATAGGTGTCGTGAAGCTGGGCGCACGCGGCACCCAAGGGAAAATGCTGTTCGGGCGCGTCTTGTGCCACCGCCGCGGTCGGGCGCGGCCCCGGCTCGTAGAGCGCGATCGCCGCCTCGGCAAGTTCCGCGCCGAACGACGGGCCCGGCGTCGGATAGGAAAAGTTGCCGTGGCCCGAACGCGGCATGACATGCGGCTCGGGCCGGAACGCGGCCAGCGCCT
>JASHTP010000012.1 GCA_030040495.1 Alphaproteobacteria bacterium | reverse complement strand
TCGTCGGCCCGTCGCTCGACCTCATGGGCACCTCGCTCGAGCTGCTGCGCTACGAGGGGCTGATCGAGGCGGTGCAGGGCCAGGGCATGGCCGACAACGCCGTGCTGAGCCTCACGCCCCGCGGCGCCGAGGCGTTGCACGGCCTGCTCAAGGCGCAGCTTCGCTCATCGATGAGCGACATGAACCGGCTGGCGCTGATGCTCAAGCTGCGCTTCCTCCATCACCTGCCCGAGGCGGAGCGCCAGGGACAGCTCGCGCTGATGGCGGACTCGCTCGACAGCGAGCGGCTGCGGCTCGACGAGCTGCGCCAGCGCACCGAGCCGGGGCTTTTCCGCGACTGGCTCGACCACGACATCGCCGTCATCGACGACCGCATCGCCTGGCTCCGGCAGCGCGAGCGCGCCTGAGGGCGTCGGCGATGCGCGTGCAGTTCCTCGGCTGCGGCGACGCCTTCGGCAGCGGCGGGCGCTTCAACACCTGCTTCCACGTGAGCGGGGGCGACGGCGCCTTCCTCATCGATTGCGGCGCGTCGTCGATGATCGCCATGCGCAAGTTCGGCGTCGATCCCAACGGCATCGCCAGCATCTTCATCACCCATTTGCATGGCGACCACTTCGCCGGCCTGCCCTTCTTCATTCTCGACGCGCAACTCGTCAGCCGCCGCGCCGCGCCGCTCACCATCGCCGGCCCGCCGGGTCTGGAGGAACGGCTCGGCGTCACCATGGAGGCGCTGTTTCCGGGCTCGATGGCGGTCGAGCGCAAATTCGCCGTCGACATCATCGAGCTCGCGCCCGAAGAGCGCCGCGTGGTGAACGGCGTCGCGGTGACGCCCTACCGCGTCCGTCACGCCTGCGGCGCCCCGCCCTTCGCGCTCCGGCTCGAGGCGGGCGGCAAGGTGGTGACCTATAGCGGCGACACCGAATGGACCGAGGCGCTGATCCCCGCCGCGCGCGCGGCCGACCTCTTCATCGCCGAGGCCTATTTCCACGACAAGAAGATCCGCCATCATCTGGATTGGCAGAGCCTCGCCCCGCATCTCGACGCGATCGGGGCGAAGCGCCTCGTCCTCACCCATTTCAGCCCGGACATGCTCGCCCGCCTCGGCGAGCTGCCGGCCGAAGCGGCGGAGGACGGCAAGGTGATCGAGCTCGGCTGACCAGGGCGGGCGCCGCTTCAGGCGGCATCGTGGAAGATCACGCCCAGCGTGTAGCGCTCGCCCGAGATCACCCGGCTGACGCCATGGCGCTGGTTGACGCGGTAGATGCCGCGGCTGCCGCGCACCGGACGGTGATGGACGGCGAAGATCACCGCCTCGCCCTTTCGCAACGGCACCACCTCGCCCTTCGACTGCATCCGCGGCCGCTGCTCGACCAGCAGGAACTCGCCGCCGGCGAAATCGCGGGGGTCGCTGAGCAGCACCGTCATCTGCAGCGGAAAGACGCGATCGCCATAGAGGTCCTGGTGCAGGCAGTTGTAGTCCTCGGCGCCGTATTTGAGGATGAGCGGCGTCGGCCGCGTCTGCCCCGCGGCATGGCATTGCGCGAGATAGTCGTCGAGCGCGGCGGGAAAGCGGCCCGCTTCCTTGAGCGCCTCGCGCCAGCGCTGGGCGATCGGCGCGAGACGCGGATAGACCGCCTGGCGCAGCGCCTCGACCGGCGGCGGCAGCGGATAGCGCAGATACTTGTACTCGCCCCGGCCGAAGCCGTGGCGCGCCATGAGGACGCGGCTGCGGAACGCCTCGTCCCGGCCGTAGAGGCTGCGCAGCGCCTGGCATTCCGCCGGCGCCAGCAGCCCCGGCGCCGTCGCATAGCCGCGCGCGTCGAGGGCGTCGGCAACCGCCATCCAATCGACGGACCCAACCCTCGTCCCGATCGCCGTCATGTCGCCGAAATTAGGGGCGCCCGCGGCGCCGCGCCATCCGGAACGCGCCGGCAGAGTCGCCGCCGGCCGGCGCGTCAATCGCCGACTTCCTCGGCACGGCTCATGAGCCCGAGGCTGCCGGCGGTGTTCTCCACCGCGGCGATGCAGAGCCGGGCCCGGTCGCCGGGCAGCCACACCGAGAAGCGCGTGACGTAGCGGCCGCCCTCGCTCTCCGGCAATTTCTGCGCGTCGAGCCGGACGATGTTGGCGCCGTTTTGGGCGAAGATCTCGGCGAGCCGGGCAATGAGGCCGAGCTGGTCGCCGCCACTCACCTCGATGCGGTGGGTGATCTGTCCCATCGGCCCCGGCAAGGGATCGAAGCCGTAGGGCACGACGCGGATCTGCGCGCCCTCGAGTTCGCGCACCTGCGCCAGCTCCTCATGCAGCCGGCCGGCGTCGATCCCGGCGGGCAGCTCGCAGATCGAGGTGAACTCGGCGCCGCGGCCGAGCACGGCGAAGCTGGTGTCGCGCAGATTGACCCCGGCGGCGAAGAGGCAGTCGGCGATCGCCGCGACCAGCCCGACCTGGTCGAGGCAGAGAATGGACACCAGCGCCACGGATGCCATGCGGCCCCTCCGTCGCCTTCAATAGAGATGCTGGCCGCCGGTGACGAAGATCTCGGTACCGGTGACGTAGCCCGACTCGGCGCTGCAGAGATAGAAGATGGTGGAGGCCACGTCCTCGGGCGTGCCCAGTCGGTGCAGCGGGATGCGCGGGATCAGCACCTCGGTCTCCGGCGACAGCATCGCCGTTTCGATCTCGCCCGGCGCCACGGCGTTGACGCGGACGCCGAGCTGCGCGAACTCGACCGCCATCTCGCGCGTCAGCGCCGAAAGCGCCGCCTTCGAGGTGGAGTAGGCGGAGCCGGCGAAGGGATGGACGGCATGGCCGGCGATCGAGGTGACGTTGACGATGGCGCCCTTGCCCCGCGCCAGCGCCGCGGCGAAGCCGCGCGCCAGCGACAGCGGCGTGAAGAAGTTGAGCTGGAACACGTCGCGCCACTCGTCGAGATCGCCATTGAGGCAGCCGAGTCGCTCCTTGAACGGCGTCTTGGGCGAGACGCCGGCATTGTTGATCAGCGCATGCAGCGCCTGTCCGCCGGGGATGCCGTTCACCTCGTCGACGAAGCGCTCGACCGAAGCGGCGTCGGCGAGATCGGCGGTGACGTGGTGCGTCCAGTTGGGATCGCGCTTGCATTCCGGGGGCACGCCTTCGCGCGAGCTGGTGATGACGCGCCAGCCGACCTCGCTGAAGCGCCGCACCGTGGCATGGCCGATGCCACGGCTGGCCCCGGTGAGAAGCACGGTTCTCGGTTCGCCGCTCATGACGCGAGCTTAGAAGAGGCGCGCGCCGGGGGGAAGCTGCGGCGCGGCTCCTCGATGCCTTCGGGATCCTGGTGGATCATGATCTCGGCCCGCGGAAAGGCGGCGAGGATCTCGGCCTCGACCGCGTCGGAGATGCGATGCGCCTCGGCGAGGGTGAGGCCGCCATCCATCTCGACATGGATCTGGATGAACGCGGTGGGGCCGGCCGCGCGCGTGCGCAGATCGTGCACCGCCTTGACCTGGGGATGCGCCAGCGCGATCTGGCGGATGCGGGCGCGGTCGCCGTCGGGCAGCTCGCGGTCCATGAGCTGGGTCATCGCCTTGTTGGCGACCTGCCAGGCGCCATAGACGATCCACAGGCCGATCGCCGCGCCGAACAGCGGATCAAGATAGACCCAGCCGAGCTCGCGGGTCGCCAGCAGGGACAGGACGACGCTGCCGTTGAGCACGAGGTCGGTCCGGTAGTGGAATTCGTCGGCGCTCACCACCAGCGAGCCGGTGCGGCGAACGACATATTGCTGATAGGCGACCAGCGCCAGCGTCACGGCGATGGCGAAGCCCATGACGGCGATGCCGATGCCGGTGTTGCTCACCGGCTGCGGCGTCAGGATGTGCTGCAGCGCCTGGATGAGCAGCAGCACGGCGGAGCCGGAGATGAAAGCCGCCTGTCCCAGGCTCGCCAGCGGCTCGGCCTTGCCGTGACCGAAACGATGCTCGCGGTCGGGCGGCACCAGCGCCTGCTGCACCGCCAGCAGATTGACCAGCGAGGCGGCGACATCGAGCAGCGAGTCGAGCAGGCTCGACAGCAGGCTCACGGAATCCGTCAGCAGCCAGGCCACGAGTTTCACCAGGATCATGGCGCTGGCGACCGCGATCGAGGCATAGGTGGCGCGGCGCATCAGCGCGCCGGCGGCGGCCCGGCTCTCGGCCGCGCTCATGGGCAGATCCGTTCGCTGCGCCAGCCGGCGCCGTCGCGGACATAGACGAGGCGGTCATGCATCCGATACGGGCGGTCCTCCCAGAACTCGATGCGCTGGGGCAGGACGCGGTAGCCGGACCAGCGCGGCGGCCGCGGGATCGGGCCGTCGCCGAAGCGTCGCGCCATCTCGGCGAAGCGCTGCTCCAGCGCCTCCCGGCTCGCCACCGGGCGCGACTGCGCCGAAGCCCAGGCGGCGACCTGGCTCTGGCGCGGCCTGGTGGCGAAATAAGCATCCGCTTCGGCCGCGGTGACCTCCTCGACCCCGCCGTCGACGCGCACCTGGCGCAGCAGCGACTTCCAGTGGAAGCACAGCGCCGCGCGCGGATTGGCGGCGAGCTCGCCGCCCTTGCGGCTGTCGAGATTGGTGAAGAAGACGAAGCCGCGCTCGTCGACGCCCTTGAGCAGGATCATCCGCGCCGCCGGCGCGCCGTCGGCGGCGGCGGTGGCGACCGTCATGGCGTTGGCGTCGCGCGGCTCCTTCGCCTGCGCCTCGGCGAACCAGGCGGCGAACTCGTCGAAAGGCTGGCGGTAGGGAATGCTGCTCATGGATCCGTCCCGTGGCCGCTACCATAGACCGAAGCGCGGCGTTTTCGAAGCGGCGGTTGCCCCGTGCGGGCGATGCCGTCAAGATGGGCGCCGCCGGCGAGGGAACAAAGGGAACGAGGTTAACGGGCTTTGGCAATGAGAGATCCCTACGTCGTGCTCGGCGTCCCCCGCGACGCTTCCGACGACGCCATCAAGAAGGCCTACCGCCGGCTGGCGAAGAAGCTCCATCCCGACATCCACCCCGGCAATCGCGCCACCGAGCAGCAGTTCAAGGAGGTCACCGCCGCCTATGATCTGCTGTCCGACCCGGCGAAGCGGGCGCGTTTCGACCGCGGCGAGATCGACGCCGCCGGCGGCGAGCGCGGCTTCCGGCCACAGGGCGCCGGCGCCCGCACCCAGCACCGGGGCGCCGGCGGTTTTTCCTTCGACGAGATCATCGCCGAGATTCTCGGCCGCGGCCGGCGCGAGAGCGAGGAGCGCGTCGGCGACGTCAGCCAGACGCTGCGGCTGCCCTTCGTCGAGGCGGCGCTCGGCGGCAAGCGGCGGGTGACCTTGGCGGACGGCCGCAGCATCGACATCGCCGTCCCCGCCGGCATCGACAGCGGCCAGACGCTCCGCCTCAAGGGCCAGGGCCCGCGCGGCCCGCGCGGCGTCGCCCCGGGCGACCTCTATCTCGAGATCGAGGTCGAGCCGCACCCCTTCTTCCAGCGCAAGGACCGCGACATCCATGTCGAGCTGCCGGTGACGCTCACCGAGGCGGTGCTGGGCGCCACGGTCACCGTGCCGACGATCCACGGCGCGGTGGCGGTCAAGGTGCCGCGCGGCTCGAACAGCGGCTCGACGCTCCGCCTCAAGGGCAAGGGCATTGCCGCCCCGGGCAAGGCCGGCGACCAGTATGTCAAGCTGCGCATCGTGCTGCCCGACCAGCCCGACGCCGACCTCGCCGCTTTCCTCGAGCGTTGGGGGCCGAAGCACCCCTACGACGTCCGCGGCAAGCTGAGTTAGCGCGCGATCCGATCGGATCTGAGCGGCGCAAAGCGGGCTCTCGCGGTTGCTCGCGCAACCGCTGCCGCCTGCGGCCGACGCCGTGTTTCACGGGAAACATCGGCGGGGATACCGCTACGCCACCGGGTCGAGTCAAATCGTCCGGGAGGGCTCTACTCCATTGGAGTACTCCAATGGACCTAATTTCGCCGCTACTCCACTTGAGCAGTCGGCCGGCCCCACACCGCTTCACAATGTCAAAGAGCGCGTGCCGATCAGGCTATCACAGGACCCCACAGCCGCGAGGGCGCTTGCCGTG
>JASHTP010000172.1 GCA_030040495.1 Alphaproteobacteria bacterium | reverse complement strand
ATCGGCGAGGCGGCGCTCGAGCTCGTGCGCCGGGTCCATGCCGACTTCGTCTTCGATCCGGTGGCGACGACGGTGTCGACGCCGCTGGCCGAGGTCCTGCAGCGGCGCCGCGGCGTCTGCCAGGACCTCACCCATGTGGTCATCGGCTGCCTGCGCGGGCTCGGCCTCGCCGCCCGCTATGTCAGCGGCTATCTCCGCACCATCCCGCCGGCGGGCGGAACGCGGCTTGTCGGCAGCGATGCGTCCCACGCCTGGATCGCGCTCTGGTGCGGCGGCGATTGCTGGCTCGATCTCGATCCCACGAACAATCGGGCGGCGTCGCTCGATCACGTGACCGTCGCCTGGGGGCGCGACTATGGCGATGTCAGCCCGGTGCGCGGCGTGCTGTTCGGCGGGCGCAGCCATCGGCTGACGGTGATGGTCGATGTCGAGCCCGTCGACGCCCCGGAGTAAGAGCCCGTCGAGCGGCGTCTTTCGACAAATTTGCCGGATATTGGAATCGATTGTCGGGCGACACTCGGGCGTCTTTAACGAGTGTTTTGCCTTGCGCCGCCAGGATTGCCCGCGTCGTTCGTGTCGGGAGCCTGGCGAGCATGCGGATCCGGTGCGTAAAGCTGCGGGAGCAGGGGATCGAGTTCTTCGTCGCGCTGGTCAAGGAAGACGTCGTCGGCACCGAAGAGCAGGCGCGGCGCACCGTGGCCAATTACGAGAGCGTCCTGCATTGCCCGGTGGTGCTGTGCGGCGACCTCTCGGGGAAATATTTCGGCCGCCACGATCTCGCCCATCACCTGGCGCGGACCGTCCACCCCAGCCGCATCCGCTGGGGCACCTATCAGCTCGACTGGCCGGACTGACCGGAAGAAGCGGGGAATTCGACCAGCGCCTCGCCGCGGGCGACGGCCTCGTCCCGCTGGTTGCGGATCTCGACCTCGATCGTGACCCAGCGCGATTTCGCCGTCGCCTGCTTCGCCGCGACGCGGCCGAGCGGCCGGATCCTGTCGCCGGGCCGCACCGGCGCGAGCCAGCGCGTCTCCAGCCGGCGATGCACGGCGCCGGCCGCATAGGCCCAGTCCGTCAGCATGCGCGAGAGCAGGCCGAAATTGGTCATGCCATGCATGATGACGCCGCCGAAATTCGTCTTGCCGAAGCTCCCCTGCATGTAGGCGTCGTCGAGATGCAGCGGATTGTAGTCGAGCGACGCGTCGCAGAACGCCCGGATGCTCTCGCGCGACACCGCGAATTCCGCGCCGTCGATGCGGTCGCCGGGCGCAAGCCGGTCGAAGGGATCGGTCATGGCTCCCCCTGTCACGCCGGACGGATCGTCCAGCCGCGGCCGGCGCAGATCACCTCGCCCCGCGGGTTGAAGAAGACATTGTCGTGGATGACGAAGAGCCGCCCCTTCTTGATGAATTTGTCGAGCGCGCGCGCCTCAAGCGTCACGACCTCGCCGGGACGCGCCGGCTCGTTGTAGCTCCAGGACTGCCCGGCATTGATCGTGCCGGGGCTGCGCATCCAGTCGTCGGCCGGCGTGCAGGCGAACATCAGCAGGATGTGGATGGAGGGCGGGGCGATGAGCCCGCCATAGCGGCTGCGGCGGGCATAGTCCTCGTCGAAATAGAGCGGATGCAGATCGCCGACCGCGCGGCAATAGCGCTGGATGGCGTCGAGCGTGAGCGTGTAGGGCAGCGTCTTGCGCGGCGCGCCGGGAACGATGTCGTCCCAGATCTTGCGCGTCGCGGCGTCCTTCCAGAAATCCGTCTCGAAGCGTGTCGCCATCGTCCCTTCTCCGGCCGGATCGGCGGCGCGGCGGGCGACCCGGTCCCGCGCCGCCACGGCAGGCTCGGCGCGTCAGCATAGCGCCGCCGGGCGGGGTCCGGCGATAGGCCGGCGCCTGCGCCGCGCGGCGGAGGCGGGACCGAACCGCCGCCGGCGCCGGCGCGATCGTCGCAGTCGCTATATCTTAATAAATATAACGATGGGGCTGCGCTCTTGACACGACCCCGCCGCGCCGGGTCATATAGGATCGATATATTTAGCGAGATATAGCGGCGGCGGGGCGGATTTCGCTGCCGGGCCGCGCCGGGAGGCCGGATGCCGCAGAGCGCAGAGCTGTTTTCCGTCGTCACCTACGCCGAAGCCGGCATCAGCGGCGACGGAAGCGCCGTGCTCTGTCGGGTGCAGACGAGCGAGCATGGCTCCTTCCGTTTCGGTCTCAAGATCGGCGATGTCCATGATTTCGTCACCCTTCTGCTGCGGCTCGTCGCCGAAGCCGACCGCGACGGCCTGGCCGAAAGCGCGGCCTATCGGACGATCCCCGCCGCCGCGGTGAGCGTCGGAATGCTCGAAGGCGACAATGGCTGCCTGGGGGTCACGATCGGAGCCCGCGAGCTAGTGTTCGAGGTTCCCGTCTCGGCCATGCCGAAGATCGGTCGAGCGCTGATGACGGCGTCGGCGCCGCAATCGCGGCGGCTGGTGTGATGGCGACGGCATCGGAGCGGAAGCGGGTCGCCGCGGTCGAGCTCCGACCGCCGATGACGGAAGGCGGAAGCGGCGCCGCCTCCCTGGTCCTGGTTCCGGCGCGACCGGAAGCCCCGAGGGAGGATGTCGAGAAGCTGCTGCGCGAGACGCGCCGGCGCAAGATCTGGGAGCTTGCCGAGGCCCTTCATTGCTCGATCGTCGGGACCTGTCTTTCGGCCGGCGAGCTGCGCCAGTTGCTGGCGCGGCTCGGCCTCGCCGGCGCCGAGACCGCGTCCGACCACGAGCTTCACGGCAAGGGCGTGCTCCTCGCGCGCAACCGCGACACCGGCGGCAAGCTGCTGAACAAGGCCCTCGACCGGCGGCACCAGGTGGCGATCAATCAGTTTGCCCGG
>JASHTP010000171.1 GCA_030040495.1 Alphaproteobacteria bacterium | reverse complement strand
ATCTCAACTCGCCGGGCGGCCATGTCGAGTCGGGCGATTCGATCCACGACATCATCAAATTCGTGCGCTCGAGCGTGCCCGTCTACATGATCGGCACGGGCTGGGTCGCCTCGGCCGGCGCGCTGATCTATATCGCCGGCGAGAAGAAGCTGCGGTTCTGCCTGCCGAACACGCGCTTCCTGTTGCATCAGCCGATGGGCGGCGTGCAGGGGCCGGCGACCGATATCGAGATCGAGGCTCGCGAGATCATCAAGATGCGCGAGCGCTTGAGCCAGATCATCGCCACCGAGACCGGGCAGTCGATCGAGCGCGTCCGCAAGGACACCGACCGCAACTACTGGATGTCGGCCGTCGAGGCGATCGAATACGGGCTCGCCAACAAGATCATCAGCTCGATCGACGAGCTGAAGCTCGACTAGCGCTCAGAGGGCGAGGCGGCGCCAGCCCTCGGGACCGAGCGCCTCGAGCGGGCGGAAGCGGGCCTTGTAGGCCATCTTGCGGCTTTCGGCGATCCAGTAGCCGAGATAGGCATAGGGAAGCTTGTGCCGGTACGCCGCCTCGATCAGCTTCAGCACGAGGTAGGTGCCGAGGCTGCGCCGGCGCTCCTCGGGGTCGAAGAAGCTGTAGACGGCGGAAAGCCCGTCATCGAGCAGGTCGAGCAGGCAGGCGCCGAGCAGGGCGCCGCGGCCGTCACGCAGCTCGATGAGCCGGCTCGCCACCGGGCTGTCCTCGATCATGGCGCGGAAATCGCCGAAGGTCATCGACGCCATGTCGCTGTCGGCGTGGCGCGAGCGCTGGTAGCGGGCGAAGAGGCGGAACTGCTCGAGCGTCGCCTGCGGCCGGACGACGCGCATGCCGAGATCGACGTTGGTCTTCTGGATGCGCTTGAGCGAGCGCGAGAGGGCGAAATCGGCGACGGCGATGCGCACCGGCACGCAGGCGCTGCAACGGCTGCAGGCCGGGCGGTAGGCAAGGTGGTGGCTGCGGCGGAAGCCGGCGCGCGACAGCGTGTTGTAGAAGGGCAGCGCATCGGGGCTGGCCAGCTCGGTGATGAGCTTGCGCTCGACCCGGCCGGGGACATAAGGGCAGGGCAGCGCAGCCGTGCGGTAGAAATGTTGCGGCGGGATCGACAGCGGCTCGACCGCGGCGCTCCGCCGCGCCGACGGGCGCTCCCGGACTATGCGACCATTGCCTTCCGGCATTCGACCTTTCCTCGACAGCGGCTCGTGCGGGCACGGCGCGCATTTGAGGCAATTATGGCCGAGATTGCCCAGTCTGCGCCAGTGGCAGTTGCGGGTTCAGCGAGTCAAGGTTAACGCGCGGAAGGCGGGGGTCAGCGGCTCAAGGTCATAGGCTGGACCGGCGCCATCGGCGGCGGCGCCGGAGCGGCCTGCGTCGCCTGCGCCGCTTGGGCGGGCTGCGGCGCCTTCGCCTGGCGCAGCAGGACGATGGTGATGCGCCGGTTACGCGGCGCGTTCGGCTGGTCCGGCAGCAGCGGGTCGCGGTCGGCGACGCCGATGACGCGGGCGAATCGGGCTTCGGGGATGCCGTCGGCGACAAGCTGGCGCCGGCTCGAATTGGCGCGGTCGGCGGAGAGCTCCCAGTTGGTGTATTTGTCGCCGCCGGGATAGGGGATGGCGTCGGTGTGGCCGGTGATGGCCACCGGGTTCGGCAGGCGCTGGATCACCTGGCTGATGATGGCGAGCAGCTTCTTGGCGGAATCGAGAAGGTCGGCCGAGCCGAGCGCGAACATCGGCTTCTTGTCCTGGTCGACGAGCTGGATGCGCAGCCCCTCCGGCGTCTGGTCGACCATGAGATTGTCGGCCAGGCCCTTGAGCTCCGGGAGCTGCTTGACCGCCTGGAGCAGGGTGAACTGGGCGGCGGCGAAGCGCTTGTCCTCGCGCTCGGCGACATTGGCGTCGAGATCCTGGTCGGAGAGCCGCTTGGCGTTCTCATCCTTGTCGCTGGTGTCGGCCTGGCCGTGCGCCGCGCCGCCGCTGTCGCTGCTGTCGTTCTTGGCCGGCGTGCCGCCTTCATTGCCCTGATCGCCCTCGTTCGGCTGGCGCAGCGCCGGGCGGTCGAGGGCGAGGGAGGGCAGCGAGGTCGGCAGGATCTGGGCGCCGGGCTGGCCGATGGTCTGGCCGCCGAGGACGCCGCCGGCGCCGCTCTGCGATTTCGAGGCGACGGTGGGCTCGAAATAGTCGGCGATGCCGCGCTTCTGCACGTCGGTGGTGACGTTGAGCAGCCAGAGCAGCAGGAAGAACGCCATCATCGCGGTGACGAAATCGGCGTAGGCGACCTTCCAGGCGCCGCCGTGATGCGGGTGCGCGCCGTGCCCCTTGACCTTCTTGATGATGACCGGAATCTGCGACGGCTTCGCCATGGCGCCGCCCGTTCAGGCCACGGCCGGGAGGGCTTCGACCGCTTCCTCGACCTCGTAGAAAGTGGGCCGCACGTCGGTGTTGAGCGATTTGCGCGCGAACTCGACCGCGACGGACGGCGCGTAGCCCTGCATGTAGGCGAGGATGGCGGCCTTGATGCACAGGAAATAGCGCTGCTCCGCCTCGCCGCGATTCTTGATCGCCGCGCCGATCGGGCCGACGAAGCCGTAGGACAGCAGCACGCCCATGAAAGTGCCGACGAGCGCGCCGCCGATGAGGTGGCCGAGCACGGCGGGCGGCTCGGTGATCGAGCCCATGGTGTGGATGACGCCGAGCACGGCGGCGACGATGCCGAGCGCGGGCAGGCCGTCGGCCATGGTCTGCACCGCCGTCACCACCGCCGCGTGCTCCTGATGGTGCGTCTCGATGTCCTCGTCCATCAGCGTCTCCATCTCGTGATGGTTGTCGGTGCCGAGGGTGAGGAGCCGCAGATAGTCGCAGACGAACACCACCGCGTGGTGGTCGCTGTTGAATTTGGGGAAGCGCTGAAAGAGCGCGCTCTCGTTGGGGTTCTCGACATGCTGCTCGAGCGCCAGCGCGCCCTTGGTCTTGGCCAGCTTGAAGATGGAGTAGAGCATGCTCAGCAGCTCGAGATAGGCCTCCTTGTCGTGCCGCTCCGGCTTCAGCAGGGCGGCGATCGAGGAAATCGTGCTCGAGATCACCGGCTTGCGGTTCGAGGTGATGAACGCGCCGATCGCCGCCCCGACGATGATCAACATCTCGTAAGGCTGAAACAGCACGACCAGGTGCCCGCCATTGAAGACGTAGCCGCAGATCACGCAGGCGAGTACGACGACGGATCCGACGATGAAGAACATGGCGGGCAGCCGGCCCTTGCAAGCGACCCGTAAGGTCGCGG
>JASHTP010000170.1 GCA_030040495.1 Alphaproteobacteria bacterium | reverse complement strand
CGCGGCAGCGACGCGGTCGTCGTCGCCGCCGGCGGCATCGCCGACGGGCGCGGCCTCGCCGCCGCGCTGATGCTCGGCGCCGAGGGCGTCCTCGTCGGCACGCGCTTCTATGCCAGCGCCGAATCGCTGGCGCATGCCAAGGCCAAGGCGCTCATGGCCGAGGCGCAAGGCGACGCGACGATCCGCACCAGCACCATCGACATCGTCCGCGACATCCCCTGGCCCGCCGACTTCACCGTGCGCGTGCTGCGCAACCGCTTCGTCGAGCGCTGGCACGGCGCCGAGGCGGAGCTCAAGGGGAGGCAGGCGGCGGAGCTGGCGCGCTATCAGGCGGCCGTGGCGGAAGGCGATTTCGCCACCGCCGGGGTGCTCGGCGGCGAGGCGGTCGGGCTTTTCGACGCGGTGCTGCCGGCCGGCGCGATCGTCGCCGGCATGGTCGCCGAAGCGGAGCAGGCGCTCGGCGCCGGCGCGCGGAAGGTCAGCGCCTGAGCGACGCGCCCGGCGCGGACGGAAAAGCGACCCGCCGGCGCCGCGCGATCAGAGGCGCACGCTCTCGGTCGAGAACGCCACGGAAACCGGCTCCTGGACGAAACTCAACGCGATCGCGCCCACCGCTGCAACCACGACGGCCGCGACACAAGCGATAATGAAGGTACGCATCGGATCCTCCCGTCGATCGCTCTTGGTCGTTGCGATCCACTCTAGGATGGCGGAAATCGCGAGATCAAGCGCTGCCGCCGAAGCGACGACGACGCGGCGGTCGCTCGTCCGACGCCCCGCCGGGATTGTTTCAGCCGCATCGACGGCGTCCTATCATGCGCGGCTGACGGAGCACGTCCCATGCGTCTTCCCGCCATCGCTCTGATCTGCGGCGCGATCCTGGTCGGCGCGGCGCCGGCCGGGGCGCAATTGGCCGGCCATGGCGGCCCGGTCCGCGCGCTGGCCGTTTCCGCCGACGGCATGACGGCGCTTTCGGGCAGCTTCGACACTTCGGCGATCCGCTGGTCGCTCCGGCGCAACGCCGCCGAACAGGTGCTCCGCTTCCATGATGGCGCGGTGAACGCGGTCGCCATCCTCGCCGACGGGCGCGACGTCACCGCGGGCGAGGATGGCCGCATCGCCCTCTGGACGCCGGGAAGACAGCAGCCCGACGCCGTGCTCGAGGGGCACAAGGGACCGATCGTCTCGCTCGCCGTCGCGCCGGACGGCAGCAGGCTCGCCTCGGCGTCGTGGGACGGCACGATCCGCGTCTGGCCGCTCGGCGGCGGCGCGCCGCTGGTGCTCGAGAGCCACCAGCAGAACGTCAACGCCGTCGCCTTCTCCTCGGACGGACGGAAGCTGGTCAGCGCCGGCTATGACGCGACGCTGCGCCTCTGGCCGCTGGCGACACCGGCATCGCCGCTGATCGTGACCTTGCCGACGCCGCTCAATGCGGTCGCGGTCGCGTCCGACGACATCATCGCCGGCGGCGCCGACGGCAAGGTCTATTTCCTGTCGCAGGATGGCGAGCGGCGCGCCGCCGTCGACGCGCCGGGCACGCCCGTCACCGCGCTTACGGTTTCGGCGGACGGCGCGCGGATCGCGGCAGCGAGCATGGGCGGCACCGTCGCCCTCATCGATCGCCGGTCGCGTTCCCTGGTGCGCCGCCTCGCCGTGTCGCCCCTGCCGGTGTGGGCCGTGGCGTTCCTGCCCGACGGCCGCACGCTGCTCACCGGCGGCGCCGACCGGCTCATCCGCCGCTGGAACGCCGAGACCGGGCAACCGATCGGCGTCGCCGCCATCGGCACGCCCGAGGACCCGCTCGCCGCCTATGCCGGCGATCCCGGCGCGCAGCTGTTTCGCGCCTGCATCGCCTGCCACACCCTGAAGCCCGACCAGGGCAACCGCGCCGGCCCGACGCTCTACCGGGTCTTCGGCCGGCGCATCGCGACCCTTCCCGGCTACCGGTTCTCGCCGGCGCTCCAGCGCCTCGACATCGTCTGGACGCCGGAGACCCTGTCGAAGCTGCTCGAGCTCGGGCCGGCGCGCTACACGCCGGGGACCAAGATGCCGGAGCAGCGCATCGGCAGATCGGAGGACCGCGAGGCGCTGGTCAAGTTCCTCGAGCGCGCGACCCGGTGATCACGGCGGCGGCTTCTTGTCGCGCGCGCGCAGATAGTCGTCCGTGGTGCGCGGCTTCGGCCGTTCCGGCGCGCCATAGGGATCGAAGCCCGCCTCGGTGACGGCGGCCACGCGGCAATCCTCGCACATCTTGATGATTTCCAGGCGCTGCGCCCCTTCGCGGTACATCCAGTGCCGGCCCTCGAGCTTGGCGATGACGCGGTCGATCGTGCTCTTGACGCCGAACGGCTTGCCGCATCGGCTGCAGCGGAACGGCTCCTCTTCCTTGAGCACGCGCGCGGCGCCTGCCGCCGCACCGAAAGCGAGACGCGGCACGAGGCTGATGACCTTCTCCGGGCAGGTGGCCTTGCACAGGCCGCATTGGACGCAGGCCTCTTCGGTGAAGCGCAGCCGCGGACGCTCGGGATCGTCCGAGAGCGCGCCGGTCGGGCAGGCGGAGACGCAGGAGAGGCAGAGCGTGCAGCCTTCCGCGGCGATGTCGACGGCGCCGAAGGGGGCGCCGGCCGGCAAGGCGATGGTCTCGGCCGGAGACGGCGCGACGCGATGGAGCTCCTGCAGCGCGAAGCGCCGCAGCGCGCGCTTGCCGCCCATGGGGAGGAAGCTCGCGGGCGCGGCCGCCGTCGCGCCCGGCTCGATCGCGCGCAGCGCCTCGCCGAGGGCGAAAGGATCGTCGGTCTCGATTGTCGCCAGCGGCCGGCCGGTGAAGCCGAGGCCGGCCAGGATCGGCTCGGCCAGCGCGATCGTCTGGCGCAGGCCGGAGAGATCATGGCGCGGCTTGGCGCGGAGCAGCAGGCGCAGGGCCGCGGCGCCGTAGGCGAAGGACGCGGCGATCGTCTCGAGGCCGAGCTGCGTCACCTCGTTGACGGCGAAGGGCAGGACGTTGGCCGGCAATCCGTCGCCGTGGCGGGCGAGCGCGTCGATGAGCGCGCCGCCATGCTCGTCGTCATGGACCAGCAGAACCGGCGCCGCGCCGCCGGCCTCGCGATAGGTGGCGAGCAGCGTGCGCAGCTTGCGCAGCAGCGCCTCCGGCGGCGGGAGGGCGTAGTCCGCCGCGCCGGTCGGGCAGGAGGCGGCGCACTGGCCGCAGCCGGCGCAGATGGTCTCGTCGATCGCGACGTGATCGCCGGCCGGCGCGATGGCGCCGGTCGGACACAAATCGAGACAGCGGCGGCAGCCGACGATGCGCGAGCGCGAATGGGCGCAGAGCTCGGCCGCGAAGGTCACGTAGCGCGGCTTGTCGAAGCCGCCGACCAGCTCGCGCGCGCGCAGCACCGCGGCGAGCATGGCGGCGCGGTCGCCGGGATCGGCGCGGAGATAGCCGTCGCGCAG
>JASHTP010000169.1 GCA_030040495.1 Alphaproteobacteria bacterium | reverse complement strand
GCGGGCCTCGCGGTGACGCTCTTCGCCGAGCATCGCGACGCCGGCGGCAGCGCCTGGAACCTGGTCGAGATCGACGACATGGTGAGCGACGAGGATGCGCGGCTCAGCCAGGCGCTCGCCCCACTCGGCATGGTGGTGCGCGTCGTGCCGCTCGGCTCCTACGCCAAGCCCTTCACCCCCGCCGCGCTGCGGCTGCGCGCCAACGGACGGACGACATGAGCGAGCATCCGGTACCGCGGCCCGGCATCCTCGACATCGCCCCTTACATCGGCGGCGAGTCGAGGGTCGCCGGCGTCAAGCGCGTCATCCGCCTCGCCTCGAACGAGAGCGCGCTCGGCCCGAGCCCGCGCGCGCTCGAAGCCTATCGTGCCGAGGCGCAGGAGATCTTCCGCTATCCCGACGGCGGCTCGGTCGCGCTGCGCCGCGCCATCGCCCGGCGCCATGGGCTCGACGCCGAGCGCATCGTCTGCGGCACCGGCTCGGACGAGCTCATCAGCCTGCTGGCGCGCGCCTATGCCGGCGCCGGCGACGAGGTCGTCTACAGCCGCCACGGCTTCCTCATGTATCCGATCGCCGCGCAATCGGCGGGCGCGAGGCCGGTCGCCGTGCCGGAAAAGCGCCTCACCGCCGACGTCGACGGGCTGCTGGCGCATGTCGGCTCGCGGACGAAGCTCGTCTATCTCGCCAACCCCAACAATCCCACCGGCACCTTCCTGCCGCGCGACGAGGTGCGGCGGCTCCATGCCGGCCTGCCGAAATCGACGCTGCTGGTCATCGACGCGGCTTACGCCGAGTTCGTCGCGCGCAACGATTACGAGCCCGGCATCGAGCTCGTCCAGGGCGCCGAGAATGTCGTCATGCTGCGCACCTTCTCCAAGATCTACGCGCTCGCCGGACTGCGCGTCGGCTGGGCCTATGGCAGCGCCGGGATCATCGACGTGCTGAACCGCGTGCGCGGCGTCTTCAACATCAACCTGCCGGCGCAGGCGGCGGCGGTGGCCGCGCTCGAGGACGTCGCCGCGGTCGACCGCGCGCGCGAGCACAACGACATCTGGCGCCCCTGGCTCGAGCGCGAGCTCGCTTCGCTCGGCCTGGAGGTCACGCCCGCCGTCGCCAATTTCGTGCTGGTGCATTTCGGCACCGGCGCCAAGGGCAGCGACGCCGCCTGGAGCTTCCTGCAGTCGCGCGGCATCCTGACGCGCAAGATGGGCGCCTACGGGCTGCCCGAGCATATCCGCATCACCGTCGGGCTGGAGGAGGAGATGCGCGCGGTCGTCGCCGCGACCGCCGATTTCCTCAAGGCGTCGTGAGCGCGCCGCTCTTCGGACGCGTCGCGCTGATCGGCGTCGGCCTCATCGGCTCGTCGCTCGCCCGCGTGCTGCAGCGCGACGGGCTCGCCGGCGAGATCGTCGCCTGCGCGCGCTCGCAGGCGACGCGCGACGCGGTGGCGCGGCTCGGCCTCGCCGACCGCATCACCGCCGATCCGGCCGAGGCGGCCCGCGACGCCGATCTCGTCGTGCTCTGCACGCCGCTCTCGGCCTATGCCGAGATCGCCCGGCGCATCGCGCCCGAGCTCAAGCCGGGCGCCATCGTCAGCGACGTCGGCTCGGTCAAGGGGGCGGCGATCCGCGACATCGCGCCGGCGCTGCCGGCGGGCGTCCATCTCGTGCCCGGCCATCCCGTCGCCGGCACCGAGCATTCCGGCCCCGAGGCCGGCTTCGCCGAGATCTTCCAGGACCGCTGGTGCATCCTGACGCCGCTGCCCGGCGGCGATGATGCCGCGCTCGAGCGCGTCAGCCTGCTGTGGCAGGCGGCGGGCATGAAGGTGGTGACGATGGACGCCGAGCATCACGACATGGTGCTCGCCATCACCTCGCATCTGCCGCATCTCATCGCCTACACCATCGTCGGCACCGCCACCGATCTCGAGGAGACGCTGAAGTCGGAGGTGATCAAGTTCTCGGCCGGCGGCTTCCGCGACTTCACCCGCATCGCCGCCTCCGATCCGGTGATGTGGCGCGACGTCTTCCTCGCCAACCGCGAGGCGGTGCTGGAGATGCTGCAGCGCTTCACCGAGGATTTGACCGCGCTGCAACGCGCCATCCGCTGGGGCGAAGGCGACAAGCTGCAGGAGCTCTTCATCCGCACCCGCGCCATCCGCCGCTCGATCATCGAGGCGAAGCAGGCCTGAGGCGTCAAGGCGAGCGCGCCAGCGCTCGTCCGCGGCGGCGTCAGCGGTTGCGCAGCAAGCGCGAGAGCCGCGACGGGCCGGCTAGCCTCGATCGCTTCATCCGCCGCCGTGGTATGGCCGCGCGACGGAGGGCGCGCGACTCGCCATGCTACTCCTTGGCTTCAGCAGAGGAGGCAACCGATGTACGCCGTCATCTTCGAGGTTCAGCCGAAGCCGGGGCGGACCCAGGACTATCTCGACGTCGCCGCCGCGCTCAGGCCCGAGCTCGAGCAAATCGACGGCTTCATCTCGGTCGAGCGCTTCTGGAGCCTCGCGAGCGAGGGCAAGATCGTGTCGCTCTCCTTCTGGCGCGACGCCGCCGCGGTCGAGCGCTGGCGCGAGCACGAGCGGCATCGCCGCGCCCAGGAGCGCGGCCGCAACGACATCTTCGCCGATTATCGCCTCAGCGTCGTCGAGGTGGTGCGGCAATACGGGCTCTTCGACCGCGCGCAGGCGCCGCAGCCCTGATCGCGGCCGTTACTCCCAGCCGATGCGCGGCAAGGCGGCGATCTTCGCCGGGCCGAGATAGAGGCGCTCGTTTTGCAGGCTCACCGGCACGGTGAGCCGCTTCTTGCCGTCGGCGCCGGGCTTGGCCAGAAGGCCGAGCACGATCTTGACGAGACCGGCGTCGGCGGCGCGCAGATTGCCGCTCGCCACCGCGGCGTCGACGATGGCGTTCTGATTCTCGATCGTGGCGGTGAGCGCGCCGATCGGTTGCAGCTGATCGTCGAGGGCGAGCGTGCCGCTGGCGTCGAGCGTCAGCGCGCCCCAATGCAGCGAGCCGTCGGTGAGCTCCACCGTGCCGCCATCCTGGCGCCAGGCGGCGAGCGCGTCGCGCAGCTTGCCCGGCGGCAGCGCGCCCTTGACGGTGAGCGCGAGGCTCAGCGTCTCGACCTCCTTGCCGAAGGCCGGCACCGCTTTCGGCAGGGTCACGTCGGAAAGCCGGACCGCCGCCGTGATGCCGGCATCGAGATGGCTCGCCGGCGGCCGGTCGGGAAGCTCGAGCCGCGCCTCGGCGCCGGCGATGCGCAGCCCCGCGGCGAGCCCGTTGCCGGCGAGGTCGCGGAGGCTGAGGTCGATGACGGTGCTGCGGCCGCGGCCCAGGCTGATGCTGCCGTCGGCGGCGGCGCTGTCGCAGCCGCTCGCTTCCTCCGGCAGCGTCGCGCCGGCGCCTTGCGGCGCGCTTAGCCGCCACTGCCGCAGGTTCCACGGCCGCGCCTTGGCGACGAGCAGCGGCGCGGCGGCGGAAAACCGCACCGGCCGGTCGCCGGCGGCGCTCGCCGCGCTGAAGCGCAGGCGGAAGGAGGCGGGGAAGCCCTCGACCGCCACGCTCTGCCAAGCGACCGTCAGGCCCGCCGCGCGTTGCGCCTCGGCCCAGGGACCGAGGCCGGCCTCGAGCTGGTGGGCGAGGACGAGCCAATAGGCGGTGTAGCCGCCGGCCAACACCAGCAGCAGGAACAGCGTGAGAACGAGGCGCCGCATGGCCGAGTTATAGGGCGGTCGGCCGGGCGGCGTCGATGCGAAAGCGCAGACCGGCAATGCACGCGCCGCGCTTGTCGAAAACCCGCGCCTGCCCAGATACTCCGCGGCCTTCCGCCATGAGCCGCCCACGCCGATGATTTCCGCCATTTTCGCCGTCGCGCCTCGCCGGCTCCGGCGCGGTTTCGCCCGGGGCGGCGCCGGCGTTAATCGCCGGTTTGCGCTTCTGCGGCAGGATGACGCTGCGGCCAGCCGGCCGCGGAGCGACAGGGTCTGAAGGATGGAACGGGAAGGCGCCGTCGAGCGCGAGCCGGCCGCACGCCCGGCGTCGGCGCCGGAGATCGCCCACTGCATCGCGCGCGGCTGCGACGTCTGGGTCTTCGGCTACGGCTCGCTGATGTGGGACCCCGGCTTCGCCTATGTCGAGGCCCAGCCGGGGCTGCTGCGCGGCTATCACCGCCGCTTCTGCGTCTACTCCCACCGCTATCGCGGCACGCCGGAGCGGCCGGGGCTGGTCCTCGGCCTCGACCGCGGCGGCGCCTGCAAGGGCATCGTCTATCGCGTGCCGCGGGCGGACGTGGCTCCGGCGCTCCATTATCTCTGGGAGCGCGAGATGGCGAACCGCACCTATCACCTGCGCGAGGTGCCGCTCGCGACGCCGCGCGGGACGGTGACGGCGCAGGCCTTCGTCGTCAACCGCACGCACCGCAGCTATGCCGGGCGGCTCTCGCTCGAGGAGACGGCGCGGCTCATCCTGCAGGGCATCGGCGCGCGCGGCCCGTGCCGGCAATATCTCGAGAACACCGTCGCCGAGCTGAAAAAGCTCGGTCTCGTCGACGGGCCGCTGCACCGGCTCGAGGCGACGGTGAAGGCGCTGGCGGCGGAGCTGCCCTGCGCCGGCCTGCCCTGAGCCGCCGCGGCGCCGATCGCTGAAATCGCCGCGGCACGGTTGAAGCCGGGGCGGCGGCGGCCATACCATGAGACGCCGGGAAAGCGAGGCGGGATGCGACGCATCGTCATCGGCTGGGTATTGGCGGCGATCCTTGTCGCGGTGGTGGTCGCGGCGGTGTGGGTCGCGCGGCTGGCGGAGCTCGCGCCGGTGACGCGGGTCCCGGACACCGTGGCGCTGCAGCCGCCGCGTTCGGACGTGACGAGCTCGGGCAATCCCGCCAACGACCGGCTGGCGGACCTGCCTTCGACCGAGCAGGCGGTGGTGCTGGGCAAGATGATCGGCCGCGGCTGCGCCGGCGTCATCGCCTATCCCATGGGCATCGGGCGGCGCGACGCCGATCGCGGCGACGCCTATTGGAGCGTGCGCTGCGCCGACGGCCAGAACTACGCCGTGGTGCTCCATCCCGACAAGGCCGGCACCGTGAGCGTGCTCGGCTGCGACGCCGTCAAAGCCGCCGGCATCGAGTGCTTCAAGCGCCTGCCGTCG
>JASHTP010000168.1 GCA_030040495.1 Alphaproteobacteria bacterium | reverse complement strand
GGCCATGTTCACGACCCAGCTAGCGCAGAGCCAGGCCGTGCTCGGCGACCGGCTCGCCCTGTACCAGGTGCACTCGCTGACCCTTGACTCGGGGCTGTTCACCGATGCTCCGCTGCTGGCCGCGCTGTCTCGGCTGCGCGCAGCGGGCGTGATCATCGGGCTGAGCGCTAGCGGCCCGCATCAGGCGGAAACGATCCGCCGGGCGCTGCCGGTGACCGTTGACGGGCAGCAGTTGTTCACGGCGGCGCAGGTGACATGGAACCTCCTCGAGCCGTCCGCGGGCCCCGCCGCGGCCGAGGCCGCCGCGGCCGGGCCGGAGCCGCAGCGCGTGAAGCTCCTCGGCGTCACCGTGCTCACCAGCCTCGACGATGCCGACCTCGCCGCGGTCGGCCAGCACGGCCCCGCTGCCGAGCAGGTCAAGCGGCTCGCGCTGCTGGCGAAGGCGTGCGGCCTCGACGGCGTCGTCTGCTCGCCGCTCGAAGTGGCGATGCTGCGCGAGGTCTGCGGCAGGGACTTCCTCCTGGTGGTTCCCGGCATCCGCCTGATGGGGCGCGCCGGCGGCGACCAGAAGCGCGTCATGGGGCCGCGCGAGACGCTGGCGGCGGGCGCCGACTATCTCGTCATCGGCCGGCCGATCACCGGCGCGCCCGATCCGGCGGCGGCGGCGCGCGCCATGCTGGCGGCGACGCGATGAGCGTCGAGGCCAAGATCTGCGGCCTTTCCACCGCCGAGGCCGTCGCCGCCGCGGCGCGGCACGGCGCGCGCTATGTGGGATTCGTCTTCTACCCGCCGAGCCGGCGCAACCTGACGCCGGCGCTCGCCGGCGCGCTCGCCGCGGTGGTGCCGCCGGGCATCGCCAAGGTCGGGCTCTTCGTCGACGCCGACGACGCCACCCTCGCCGAGGCGCTCGACAAGGCGCCGCTCGATCTCCTGCAGTTCCACGGCCGCGAGAGCCCGGAGCGGGTGCTGTGGGCGAAGCGCCGCTTCGGCAAGCCGGTGATGAAGTCGATCCCGGTCGCCGCCGCCGCCGATCTGAAGCTCGCCGAGGCCTATTACGGCGTCGCCGACCGGCTGATGTTCGACGCCAAGCCGCCCAAGGACGCTACCGTCCCCGGCGGCAACGGCCTGGTCTTCGACTGGGAGCTGCTCGCCGGCAAGCGCTGGCCGGTGCCGTGGATGCTGTCCGGCGGGCTCACGGCGGAGAACCTCGCCACCGCGGTGCGCATCACCCACGCCGGCGCCGTCGATGTCTCCTCGGGCGTCGAGAGCGCGCCCGGCGTCAAGGACCCCGACAAGATCGCCGCCTTCCTGGCGCGCGCCGGCGCGCTCGACGGCGGCTGAGCCTCAGCCCGGATTTCTCGCATGAGCAAGCGCTGCGACGGCGCTCCTTGGCGCCAGGGGAGGAGCGGTGACGCGCGGCGACGCGAGCATCGTAAGCGTCGTCAGCGCGGCGGCGGGGTGAGCAGCTCGTCCTCGATCATGAGCGCCTGCTGGCGCTGGTGCGACGTCATCATCGTCTCGTAGACGACGTCCTGGTTGCGCCGGGCATTGGCGACGCCGAGGCGGGCGGCCATGCCGTAGAGCAGATAGGCCTCCGTCGGATCGGGCGGGACGCCGATCCCCTTGAGATTGGCCCAGGCCAGCAGCTCGATGGCGCGCTCGTCGCTCTGGCGCGCACGGCTTTCGAGCGTGGCGATATCGCCCGGCGCCGGCTTGCGGGCCTCCAGCCGCGTGATGATCGCGGCAAGCGGATCGGCCGGGCGCGGCTCGGCTTTCGACGCCGGCGGCTCTCGGCGCCGGAGGGCGGAAGGCGGCGTCGCTGCCGCCCGGATGACCGGACGACCCGCGGCCGACGACGCCGACTGGTCCGAGGTGGCGTCGAAGCACACCGCCCCGGGCTTGTCGAGACACTGAAAGCGGCCCTCGAGGCTGTAGAATTGAGCGGCGGCGGGCTGGGCGCCCAGGCACAGCGCCAGCACCAGCCCGGCCTCCGCCGCGCGCAGAATCCGCCGCCGAAATCGCATCGCCCGCTCTCCCGTCAGTGCCGGCCCATGCCGACAGGCTCGACCCTCCCGGTAAGCAACCGCCGTGCCAGCGTCGGCGCTGCGGCGCGCCTGCCGCCCGGGAGCCCCGTCGGCAACCCTTGCCGGTCAGGAATTGCCGGGCCGGCCATCGCTTCCGGCCGCGCAGGCGGATTTCCGTTCGCGACGGAATTGAGCTAAAAGGACCGGCTTTGACGCAGCAGGGGCTCATGGCATCGCCCAACACCTACCGCGGCGGACCCGACGAGCGCGGGCGCTTCGGCGCCTATGGCGGCCGCTACGTCGCCGAGACGCTGATGCCGCTGGTGCTGGAGCTCGAGCGCGCCTACGCCGCGGCCAAGGCGGATCCCGGCTTCGCGGCCGAGCTCGGCTACTACCTCGAGAATTACGTCGGCCGGCCGAGCCCGCTGTTCTTCGCCGAGCGCCTGACGCGGCAGTTCGGCGGCGCCAAGATCTATCTGAAGCGCGAGGATCTGAACCATACCGGGGCGCACAAGATCAACAACACCATGGGGCAGATCCTGCTGGCGCGGCGCATGGGCAAGCGCCGCATCATCGCCGAGACCGGCGCCGGCCAGCACGGCGTCGCCACCGCCACCGTCTGCGCCCTCTTCGACATGCCCTGCGTCGTCTATATGGGCGCGACCGACATCGAGCGGCAGAAGCCCAACGTCTTCCGCATGAAGCTGCTCGGCGCCGAGGTGCGGCCGGTGACCTCGGGCACCGCCACCCTGAAGGACGCGCTCAACGAGGCGCTGCGCGACTGGGTGGCCAATGTCGAGGACACTTTCTACATCATCGGCACGGTGGCCGGGCCGCACCCCTATCCGGCGATGGTGCGCGACTTCCAATGCGTCATCGGCGAAGAGGTGCGCCGGCAGATGCGGCAGGCCGAAGGCCGGCTGCCCGACACGCTCGTCGCCTGCATCGGCGGCGGCTCCAACGCCATGGGCCTGTTCCATCCGTTCCTCGACGAACCCTCAGTGCGCATGGTCGGCGTCGAGGCGGCGGGCCTTGGCCTGGAGACCGGCAAGCACGCCGCCTCGCTCACCGGCGGCTCGCCCGGCGTGCTGCACGGCAACAAGACCTATCTGCTGCAGACCGAGGACGGGCAGATCGTCGACGCGCATTCGATCTCGGCCGGGCTCGACTATCCCGGCATCGGCCCCGAGCATGCCTGGCTCTTCGACCAGAAGCGCGTCGAGTACGTCGCCGTCACCGACCGCGCCGCGCTCGAGGCGTTCCGGCTCTGCACCCGGCTCGAGGGCATCATTCCCGCGCTCGAATCCGCGCATGCGCTGGCGCATGCGGCCGAGCTGGCGCCGCGCCTGCCCAAGGACAACCTCCTCGTCGTCAATCTCTCCGGCCGCGGCGACAAGGACATCGACACGGTGGCCAAGGCGCTCGGGGTCGCGCCGTGAGCGCCGGCGACGCCGCGGACCGTATCGAGCGCCGCTTCGCCGAGCTCAAATCGGCCGGCCGTGCCGGGCTCGTCGCCTACCTCACCTGCGGCGATCCGGACGCCGCCACCTTCGAGCGGCTGCTGGCGGCGCTGCCCGCCGCCGGGGCCGACCTCGTCGAGGTCGGCATGCCCTTCTCCGACCCGATGGCCGACGGGCCGTCGATCCAGGCGGCCGGGCTGCGCGCGCTCAGATCCGGCATGACGCTCGCCAGGACGCTCGACATCGTCGGCCGCTTCCGCGCGCGCGACGCGGCGACGCCGATCGTGCTCATGGGCTATTACAACCCGATCTTCCGCTACGGCGTCGCGCGCTTCCTCGACGCGGCCAAGAAAGCCGGCGTCGACGGGCTCATCATCGTCGACCTGCCGCCGGAGCATGACGACGAGCTCTGCCTGCCGGCGCTGGCAAAGGGGCTCGCCTTCATCCGGCTCGCCACGCCGACCACCGACGACCGCCGCCTGCCGGCGGTGCTGAAGCACACCGCCGGCTTCATCTACTACGTCGCGATCGCCGGCATCACCGGCACCAAGGCGGCCGACGCCGGGTCGGTCACGCAAGCGGTCGCGCGCCTGCGGCGCCAGTCGCGCCTGCCGGTGGCGGTGGGCTTCGGCATCCGCACGCCGGAGCAGGCCGCCGCGGTGGCGCGCGTCGCCGACGCCGCCGTCGTCGGCTCGGCGCTGGTGGACGAGGTCTCGGCGCATCTCGACGGCGCCGGCACGGCGCGGCCCGACTTGGTCGACGCCGTTCTCCGCCGTGTCCGGGCGCTCGCCGAGGGCGTGCGCGGCGCGAGGCGCGGATGAACTGGCTCACCAACTTCGTCCTGCCCAAGATCCGCGCCGTCGTCGCCAAGAAGGACGTGCCGGACAATCTCTGGCACAAATGCCCGAATTGCGGCCAGATGCTGTTCCACCGCGACCTCGAGGCGAACCTCTTCGTCTGCGGCAGCTGCGGCCACCATCTGCGGCTGCCGCCGGAGCGGCGCCTGGCGCTGCTCTTCGACGAGGGGCGCTACAAGGCGATCGAACTGCCCAGGACGATCGTCGATCCGCTCAAGTTCCGCGACCGCAAGCGCTACAGCGAGCGGCTCAAGGAGGCGCAGGCCAAGAGCGCCGGGCCGCGCGACGCGCTGGTGGTGGCGCACGGCACCGTGGGCGGCGTCGCCGCCGTGATCGCCGTCTTCGACTTCGACTTCATGGGCGGCTCGATGGGGGTCGCCGTCGGCGAGGGGCTGCTCGCCGCGGCGCGGCTCGCCGTGCTGCAGGAGGCGGCGCTGCTCGTCGTGCCGGCTTCCGGCGGCGCGCGCATGCAGGAAGGCATCCTGTCGCTCATGCAGATGGCGCGCACCACCCTTGCCGTCGAGATGGTGAAGGAGGCGAAGCTTCCCTACCTGGTGCTGCTCACCGATCCCACCACCGGCGGCGTCTCCGCTTCCTTCGCCATGCTGGGCGACGTGACGCTGGCCGAGCCCGGCGCCGTCATCGGCTTCACCGGCACGCGCGTCATCGAGGAGACCATCCGCGAGAAGCTGCCGGAGGGCTTCCAGCGCGCGGAATATCTGC
>JASHTP010000167.1 GCA_030040495.1 Alphaproteobacteria bacterium | reverse complement strand
AGCACCGCGCCGTCGGGCGCCGTCAGCGAGAAGGTTTCGTCCCCGGTCGGTGACGTCGGAGCAGCCATGTCTCCAATTCGTGGCAAAGCGGCTTGTGTTGGCCGGTCGGTTTACTGCATTCTCTGCCGCCCGCAAGGGGCGGCGAAGACCAGGCCATGGACAGCAAGAACCCGCAGAAAACCGGCGGCAACGGCGTCGATCTCGGCATGCTGAAGAGCCTGCTGGGCTATCACCTGCGCCGCGCCCAGGTCGCCGTCTTCCAGCATTTCGCCGCTTCCATGGGCGAGGTCGACATCACTCCGGGCCAGTTCGGCGTGCTGTCGGTCATCGCCGGCAATCCCGGGCTGAGCCAGACCCAGCTCGGCAACGCGCTCGGCATCGACCGCTCGACCGTCGTCGCGGTGATCGACCGGCTCGAGAATCGTGGCCTGGTCATGCGCACGCCCTCGCCGAACGACCGCCGCTCGCATGCGCTGCAGCTCTCCGAAGAGGGCGCGGCCCTGCTGAAGCGGCTCGAGGAGATGGTGCGCGCGCATGAGCGCCATATCAGCCGCGAGCTCAGCGCCGAGGATCAGCGTCAGCTGCTGCGGCTGCTCGACCGCGTCGCCCGCCCCGAGTGAGGCGCTCACGCGCGCCGCTGCCGCGCGAAGGCGCGGCAGGCGGCGCCGAAGGCGGCGAAGAGCGCGCGGCCGAAGGCGTTGTCCATGACGCGGTACTCCGGATGCCACTGGATGCCGACGACGAAAGGCGCGGAGCGGTGGCGCACCGCTTCGATCTGGCCGTCGGGCGCCGTCGCCTCGACGACCAGCTCGTCGGCCAGCCGGTCGATGCCCTGGGCATGCAGCGAGTTGACGGTGAGCTCCGGCGCGCCGGCGAGGCGCTCCAGCGCGCCGCCCGGCGCGAGGCGCACGGCATGGGCGGCGTGCGCGTAGCGCACTTCCGCCGCGCCTTGCGGCGCGCGATGATCGAGGCGGCCCGGCACTTCGTGGATGCGCTGATGCAGGCTGCCGCCCAAGGCGACATTGAGCTCCTGGATGCCGCGGCAGATGGCGAGCACCGGCATCGCGGCGGCGACCGCCTCGCGGATCAGCGGCAGGGTGAGCGCG
The DNA here is from genome assembly GCA_030040495.1 of Alphaproteobacteria bacterium. Lineage (GTDB taxonomy): Bacteria > Pseudomonadota > Alphaproteobacteria > ATCC43930 > CGMCC-115725 > DAHUYF01. The sequence continues at coordinate 2,609 of JASHTP010000167.1, read as the reverse complement.
TCGCGCGGCGGGTCGTGGGCGGTGCCTTCGGCGCTGGGCTCGCCCTCATAATGATGCGGCTCGACATTGGAGCGGCTGCCGGTGAGCAGCAGCCCGTCGAGGCGGCGCACCGCCTCGGCCGGCACGACAAGCTCGGCGAGCGCCGGGATCAGCATCGGCAAGGCGCCCGCCGCGTCGCTCACGGCGACGATGTATTTCTCTCCTACCCAATGGGTCGGATGCTCGCCGACGAGCCGCGTACAGCAAGGCAGCCCCACCAGCGGCACGAGGTCGGCGTCGCTCAGGCTTGGCATGGCCGCACCTTGACCCGATATTTCTGCTGATGCAAGCCGGCGTCGATCAGCTTCTCGCCTGGAAGGGCGCCGCCGTCGGCGTCTGGTTCCTGCTGCTGTTTGGGCTGGAGCGCTGGCGCCCGGCGGCGCTGCCGCGGCTCGCCGAGCCGGGCTGGCGCCGGCTCGCGCGCAACGCCGCGCTCTGGGCCGGCAACGCCGTGCTCTCGCCGCTCGTCGTCGTGCCGGTCTCGGCCTTCGCCGCCGCCGCGGCGCCCGCCTGGCGGCCGGCCTGGTGGAGCGGATCCTTCGGGCTGCTGCTCGATCTCGTGCTGCTCGATTTCCTCATCTACTGGTGGCACCGCGCCAACCACGTCGTGCCGTTTCTCTGGCGCTTCCATTCGGTGCATCATCTCGATCGCTTCCTCGACACCACCACGGCGGTGCGCTTCCATGCCGGCGAGGTGCTGCTCTCGGCGCTGGCGCGGGCGGCGGCGATCCTGCTGCTGGCGGTGCCGCTGAGCTCGGTGCTGGTGTTCGAGGCGCTGGTGCTGATGGTGGCGATGTTCCATCACTCGAACCTGCGCCTGCCGCCGGCGCTCGAGCGCGCGCTGTCGCTGCTGGTGGTGACGCCCTCGATCCATTGGGTGCATCACCACCGCATGCGGGTCGACACCGATTCCAACTATTGCACCATCCTCAGCGTCTGGGACCGGCTGTTCGCCAGCCGCTCGCGCCATGCGCGCCGGCTCGACATGGCGATCGGCGTCGAGGCGCGCGAGGAGGAAGGCGTGCTGGGCCTGCTGACGGCGCCGTTCCGCGCGGCCCGGTAGGAGGAATCACGGCAGCGGCACGGAGGTCGCGGAGAAGTGAATTCTGGCGTGCGAAGCGCGACTCTTCGATCTCTTCCGTGAGCTCCGCGCCGCCCTGGTGAAGACCGCTTTCGTCGGCGCTACGGGGCCGCGTGGAGCGTGCCGGGGCCGCGGAAGACGGTGACGCCTTGTGCGGTGGTCTCGACCGTGGCGCGCGCCGGGGGCGGCGGCGGCGCGGGGGGTGGCGCCAGGGTGAAGACGATGAGGTTCTGCGGCGGCGCCACGCCGGCCCACTCCGCCTCGTCATAGAAGTCCGGCGCGAGGAAGGCGGCGCCGCGCTGGAGGAGACGCGGCCGCGCGTGCGTCGGCGCGCCGCGGAAGACGGCGGGGGCGCGCGCGGTCTGGGCGGCGGCGGGCCAAGCGGCGAGGGCGAAAAGCATCAGCAGCGAGAGCGACAGCAGGCGACGCATGACGGGCCTCCTTCGCCGCGCCCTACCGCAGCGGATTGGGGGTCTGGTCGATCCAGACGAAGAGATCGGGACTGAGCGTGACGCCGTAATGCGGGTCGTCGAGCGCCACCGTGATCTGCCTCTGCTGCGGGTCGATCACGGTCCACTGCCTGAGCTCGAGTGGGCGCTCGCTCATCACCACGGTGAGGCTGCCCTGGCCGGGATGCTGGGTCTCGGTCATGGCGATGCGCAGCACGCCGGGCTCGCGGCGGAAGCCGGTGACGGTGACGTCGCCGGTGAGCTGGATCTCGGGGCGCAGCAGGAACCAGGCCGGCGTATCCTCGACCCCGATCTGCTGCAGCTGCTGCAGCTGCCTGTCCCAGTAGAAGACGTCGCTGCCGTCGGAGACGATGAGCACCGGCGACGGCGGATCGTAGACGATACGCATCTTGCCCGGGCGCTGCAGATAGATCGTGCCCGACGAGACGCTGCCATCCTGGGCGAATTGCTGAAAGCGCGATTGCAGCGTGCGAATGTCGTTGAGGTAGCGCTGCACCTGCAGCACGTCGCCCTGGTCTTGCGACGAGAGCTTTGCCGCGGGCGCTTGCGCGGCGCGCGCCGGCAGCGCCGCAACGGCCGTGGCGGCGGCGAGCGAAGCAAGAAGGCTGCGGCGGGAGAGCTGGGTCATCGGCAGGCTACGATATAGGCAGCGGTTTGGCCGACGGGAAGGGCCGCCAAAACCGGCCGCCACGGCTGCAGCCGCGCTGCCGCTACTCGATGTTGCGCGCCAGCACCTCGCGCTTGCCCACATGATTGGCGGCGCTGACCACGCCTTCCGCCTCCATGCGCTCGATGATGCGCGCGGCGCGGTTGTAGCCGATCTGGAGATGGCGCTGGACGAAGCTCGTCGAGGCCTTGCGCTCGCGGCAGACGAGCGCCACCGCCTGATCGTAAAGCTGATCGCCCGAGCCGCCGCCTTCGCCATCGCCGCCGAAGCCCATCGCGGGCATGTCGTTATCCTCGTCTTCGGTGACGTCTTCGACATAGGTCGGCGGTCCGCCATTGTCCTTGAGGAAATG
>JASHTP010000166.1 GCA_030040495.1 Alphaproteobacteria bacterium | reverse complement strand
CCGGCCTTCACGTCGAGCCAGAAGCTGTTCTCCGGTGTCAGGCGGCTATGGGTGGGGTCGAAAGCCGGATTGACGAAGCTCCCGGGCGCGCTCTCGGACAAGGCGGCGACCCAATGCACCATGTCGACATCGATGGTGAGGCTGTAGTGATTGTTGTCCAGCCAGGCGAGGCTGTAATCGATGAAATCCTGGACGTTGTCGGCCGAAGGCAACTCCTGCCACATAAAAGTCTCCTGTACGAAGGGAACGCAACAGGAGAATGGTGCACCCGGAATTCTGAAGGAATGGCCGAACGCCGCAGGAAATGCAGAAATTTCTCGACGATTTTATCGCATCCGGTGTGGCTGGCCTCGGCCTCGGCTGCTGCCGATCTGAAGTTGCATTCATCGCGTACCATTCAACGGACGCGAGAGGTTCACCGCGCTTCGGCCACGGCGCCGATCTGGCGGTAGACGAACTCGCCCGGCGGCGCAGCGGCGTCCTGCCGCGCCGCGTCGAGCAGGCCGCGATCGGGAGCGAGCGCGCAAGCGGGGTCGGTGCGCCCCGCGTCGCCGGTGAGCGCGAACGCCTGACAGCGGCAGCCGCCCCAGTCGATCTCGCGCCGGTCGCAGGACCGGCACGGGTCGGGCATCCAGCTCGTGCCGCGATAGCGGTTGAAGGCGTCGGAGCGATACCAGATGTCGGCCAGACTGGCACTGCGGACCGACGGAAAATCGAAGCCGGGCAGGCTCTCGGCGGCGTGGCAGGGCAGCACCGTGCCGGCGGGCGAGACGTTGAGGAATTGCCGCCCCCAGCCACCCATGCACGCCTTCGGCCGCCGCGCATAATAGTCGGGCACGACATAGTCGATGACGAGCACGCCCTTGAGCCGCACGCGCGCATCCTCGACCAGGGCGCTCGCGCGCTCGAGCTGCTCGACCGTCGGCAGCAAAGCGCGGCGGTTGGCGAGAGCCCAGCCGTAATATTGCACGTGCGCCACCTCGAGCCGCTTGGCGCCGAGCGCGAGCGCGAGCGCGATCATCTCGGGGAGCCGCTCGAGGTTCTGGCGGTGCATCACCGCATTGACGGTGAGCGGCAGCCCCGCCTCGCGCACCAGCGCTGCCGCGGCAAGCTTCCGGCGATGCGCATCGGCGAGGCCCGCGATGCGGTCGGCGCTTGCCGGCTCGGCGTCCTGGAAGCTCAGCTGCACGTGCTCGAGCCCGGCCTCGACGAGCTCGTCGAGCCGCGCCCGGTCGAGCAGCACGCCCGAGGTGATGAGGTTGCTGTAGAGACCTGCGACGGCGGCGTGACGCACCAGCGCGGCAAGGTCGCGGCGCACCAGCGGCTCGCCGCCGGAGAAATGCACCTGCAACACGCCGAGCGCGGCCGCCTCGCTCAGCACCCGCCGCCATCCCGCCTCGTCGAGCTCGGCGCTGGCGCGTTCGAGCGCGAGCGGGTTGGAGCAATAGGGGCAGCGCAGGGGGCAGCGGTGGGTGAGCTCGGCGAGCAGCGCTAGCGGCGGCCCGATCTCGGCGCTCATGGCGCGAGCATGCCCTTGTCGACGAGATCCTGCAGCATCGCGGTGACGTCGGCCTCGATCACGTCGCGCGGGGCCTCGAAGCGTCGTGCGAGGTCGTCGACGATGCCGGCGATGTCGCGCGCGCCGTCGACCAGCTTCAGGATCTCGACCGCGAGATCGTCTGGCAGCAGCAATCGCTCCGGTGCCAGCACGACCCACCGCGCGCGCGTCTCGTCATGGCGGAACTTCACATGCGGCGCGAAGCGCAGGCGGCTCGCGCCGTCCACCAGGATGCGCGCATGCGTGGCGCTCACCTTCCGGCCCCGTCGCGACCGGGAACGAAGGCGCCCGGCTGGATCAGCCGCGGCTCGACATAGGCGAGATAGAGCCCGTCGAGCTGCGCCCATAGCACGTCGCATTTGAAGCGCAGCGCGGCGAGCACCGCCTGCTGCTGCTCGGGCGTGCGCGCTTCGGCCTTGACGTAGGCGAGGGCGAAATCGGCGTCGCGCGGCGCCTGCGACAGGCGCGGCTTGAAATAGGCCAGCGTGTCGAGGGTGACGAAGGGATAGTTGCGCAGCATGCCCTCGACCCGCTCGGCGATGATGCCCGGCGAGAACATCTCGGTGAGCGAGGAGGCGACGGCTTCGAGCACGGAGCGCTCGCGCACGAAATTGACGTAGGCGTCGACGGCGAAGCGCGTCGTCGGCAGGATGCCGGCGGTCGATTCAACATAGGCGCGGTCGAGGCCGACGCCCTCGGCGAGCTTGAGCCAGCGCTCGATGCCGCCTGGCGCGCTGCCGTCGCCATCATGATCGACGAGCCGCGAGCGCCAGGCGCGGCGCAGCTCGGCGCTGGGCAGGCGGGCGATCAGGCTTGCATCCTTGATCGGGATTTGACGCTGATAATAGAACCGGTTGAGCGCCCAGGCCTGGATCTGGCCGCGATCGAGCTTGCCGCCATGCAGCAGCCGATGGAAGGGATGCAGATTGTGATAGCGCTCGGCGCCGATAGCGCGCAGCGCCCTCTCAAGCTCGTCCGGCGCCAGCAGAGAACGCTCGGTCATCGCGCCCACGACTCACATACCTCGGCCGGCAGCACGAGCCGCGGGTACCGGCAGGACGATGAAGACAACCCTACCGCTGCCGAGCAAGCGCTCGGCACCGGCCGGTCCATCGAGACGATTACTTCAGCTCGGCGCAGGCGTAGGAGTTGATTTCCAACCCAACGGCGATCTCGACAATGCGCGGCGTCGTCCATTTCATTGGTGTTTCCTCCTCGTCAGACCGGTCGAGAACAGCGACCAGCTCTGCCTACTGGCTAACCGTATGAGGTCCTTCGGCGGCTGTCAATCTCCGTCCTCCCCGGCTGGGTGTCCGCCGCGACACCGTGCCACTGGTCTTCGCGCAGAGCGACCGCGGGCATCTGGCACACCAAATGCAAAATGCTCAAATAAAACACAGGGCTGCAGGATTTCCCGGCATTGACAGTTTCAGGCGAGGCTGCAAGCATGGCTCTACTAATAAGTATGTCACGGCACCAGTGACAGAGACGACAATAATTATCATCGCGGGAGGGAACGGTGCAGGGAAAACGGACACTCGTGATGCATCTTCCAGGCAGGCGGCGGTGTTGCCGCCCGGCCGGTTGGCATCGCGCCGCCCGCGCCTGAGGAGTCGGCGCGCCGGCGCCAACGTCGCCGGCCGCATCACGCTCATGGCTTGCGCCGTGCGCCCGTGAGACGGCAGCGGCACGCAGGCCGAAAGCGACGGAAGGGGAGGCGTGACGATTCTCGCCATCAACGGCTTCCGGCGCGTCGTCGAACCGGCGGCGAGGCTGGTTGCTTGGGCCATCGCCGACGCGGTCTGCGACGCGCTATGCAGGCGGGTGACGGCGGCGCTCAAGGGATAGGAGGAGAGGCTCCCCGGATCCTGTCTCGGGAGCCCGTTCTCGACACGAAGCACAACTGGAAAAATTCACGGGGGAGGAACCATGAAACGATTACTGATAGCGGCGGCCGTCGCGGCGCTCCTGCCGCTCGGTGTCCGAGCGCAGACCGCCGACGAGCTCGCCAAGGGCGCGCACGACACGAAGAACGTGCTGAACTACGGCATGGGCTACGATCTGCAGCGCTACAGCACGCTCACCCAGATCAACAAGAGCACGGTCAAGAAGCTCGTTCCCGTGTGGAACTACAGCTACGACGACAACCGCTCCGAGGAGTCGCAGCCGCTGGTCTATGACGGGGTGATCTACGTCACCACCAACAGCGCGACCATGGCGGTCGATGCCAAGACCGGGCATCAGGTCTGGAAGACCAAGGTCGACTACCCGCCGGAGACGCCGCGCATCGTCTGCTGCGGCATCATCAACCGCGGCGCCGCGCTCTACGAGGGCAAGCTCTACCGCACCACGCTCGACGCCAATGTCATCGCGCTCGACGCCAAGACCGGCAAGCAGGTTTGGAAGGAGAACGCGATCGACTTCAAGACCGGCTATTCGATGACGGTGGCGCCGCTCGTCGCCGACGGCGTGGTGATCACCGGCGTTTCCGGCGCCGAGTTCGGCACGCGACTGTTCATCGACGGATGGGACGCCGAGACCGGCAAGCATCTCTGGCGCACCTATACCGTCCCGCTGCCAGGCGAGCCGCACGGCGACACCTGGCCGGGCGATACCGCGCAGCATGGCGGCGGCTCGACCTGGATCACCGGCTCCTTCGACCCGCAGCTGCACACGGTCTATTGGGGCATCGGCAATCCCGGGCCTTTCAATGCCGCCGTACGCAAGGGCGACAATCTCTATACCGACTCGGTCCTGGCGCTCGACCCCAAGACCGGCAAGATCAAATGGTACTTCCAGTTCTCGCCCAACGACCCCTTCGACTATGACAGCGTCGCCGAGATGGTCCTCGCCGACCTCAGGATCAACGGCAAGCCGACGAAGGTGGTGATGGATGCGAACCGCAACGGGTTCCTCTATGTCATCGACCGCACCGACGGCAAGCTGCTCGCGGCCAATCCCTACGTCAAGGTGAACTGGGCCAAGGGCATCGACATGAAGACCGGACGGCCGATCGACACGGAGGTCATCGAGAAAGCCCGCGCCGGCGAGAAGGTCGATCTCTGGCCGTCGATCCTCGGCGGCAAGAATTGGGAACCAGTCGCGTTCGATCCCCGGCGCAGCCTCGTCTACGCCAACACCCTCAATTTCGGCATGCCGTATAAGGCGATCCCGGTGCAGTACAAGGCCGGCGACTGGTATCTCGGCCTCGACCTGACGCAAGGCTGGATCTGGCCGAAGACCGCCGACGGCAAAGACGCGCCGCGCGGCTATCTCAAGGCGATCGATCCGCTCACGGGCAAGGCCAAATGGGAGGCGCCGAGTGACATCCCGCGCTTCTCCGGCGTGCTTGCCACCGCCGGCGGCGTCGTCTTCTCCGGGCAGCTCACCGGCGAGTTCGAAGCCTTCGACTCCGACACCGGCAAGAAATTGTGGCACTTCCAGACCGGCTCCGGCGTCGAGGGACAGCCGGTCACCTGGGAGCAGGACGGCGTGCAGTATGTCGCGGTGTCGAGCGGCATCGGCGGCGTCTACTCGCTGTTCTCCGGCGACGAGCGGCTGAAGAACATCCCGGCCGGCGGCTCGCTCTGGGTCTTCGCGCTGCAGAAATAGGGTGGTGGCACAGCATGGGGCCGCCCGCCCGGGCGGCCCCGTCTCTTCCGGATATCTTGCCATGAAGCTTCATCGGGGATTGACGGCGCTGGCCTTTGCCGGCGCGCTGGCGGCGGGATTGTCGGCCGCGGCGCAGGATCGGTCGCCGACGGCGAGCAAAGATGCGCTGGATCCGGCCCAGGTCCAGCGGGGCAAGGAGCTCTATGCCGAGCGCTGCTCGCATTGCCACGGGTTCAACATGGTCAGCGCGGGGGACGTCACCTATGATCTCCGCACCTTTCCGCACGATCAGCGCGAGCGCTTCTTCGAATCCGTGACCAACGGCAAGGATCGGCTCATGCCGCCGTGGGGCGATGTGCTGACCCAGGAAGAGATTGGAGACATCTGGTCCTATATCCGCACGGGGGGCAAGTGAGCGGCGCCGCGCGGCGCTGGGCGGCCGCGGCAGCGC
>JASHTP010000165.1 GCA_030040495.1 Alphaproteobacteria bacterium | reverse complement strand
GCAGCCGCCACAGCGGATCCTGCTCCGCCTCGGCGGCGCGCAGCAGCTCGGCGGCGAGCGCCTCGTCGTTGACGAAAAGCGCCGGCAGCTCCGGCCCGAGCGCGGTGCGCGCGGCGCCGGTGAGCGTCGCCATGTCGACGAGCAGCGCCGGCTGCTCGGCGTCGGCCTCGGTCAGCGAGTCGCCGAGGATGAGCCTTCCCTCGGCGTCGGTGTAGCCGATCTCGACGGTGATGCCTTTGCGCGTGCGGATGACGTCGAGCGGGCGGAAGGCGTTGGCGGAGACCGCGTTCTCGACCGCCGGCACGAGCAGGCGCAGCCGCACCGGCAGATTGGCGTCCATGATCGCGCCGGCGAGCCCGATGAGCGTCGCGGCGCCGCCCATGTCCTTCTTCATCAGCCGCATGCCCGCCGAGGGCTTGAGGTCGAGCCCGCCGCTGTCGAAGCAGACGCCCTTGCCGACGAGCGTCAGCTTCGGCGCGGCGGCGTCGCCCCAGGTCAGATCCGCCAGCACCGGCGGCCGCGCGCTGGCCCGGCCCACGGCATGGACCATCGGGTAGTTCTCGGCGAGGAGCGCGTCGCCGGCGATGATGCGGCATTGCGCGGCCTGGCGGCCCGCCAGCTCCTCGACCGCCCCGGCAAGCTCGGCCGGGCCCATATGCTCGGCCGGCGTGTTGATGAGGTCGCGCGCCAGCGCGATGCCCTGCGCCAGCCGCGCCACCAGGGCGCGGTCGGCGGCGCGCGGCCAGAGCAAATCGGCGAAGCCGCGCTTCCTCGGCTTATAGCGGGTGAAGGCATAGCAGCCGAGCGCCCAGCCCAGCGTCAGCCGCGTCGCCGCCGCCGCCTCGGGCTCGGGCTCGAGCCGGTAGCTGGCTTCGGGCAGGTTGTCGGGGAGTCCGGCCAGCGCCCAGAGCTCGTCGCCGCCGGCGACCCCGATCAGCACCCGGGCAAGCCGGCCGCCGCCGTCGGGCAGCAGCGCCAGCTTGCCCGGCTCGGCGGTGAAGCCGGTGGACCGCAGCCAGGTCCGGGCGCTCTCGTCGAGCATGGAAGCGCGGCCGGCGAGATCGGCGCTGGTGATCGGGGTGACCGGCACGGCGCCCGGCGCGTCGGTGACGAGATGGGACAACAAGCTCTGCCTCCTCAATACCCTGATGGCGCGATCGGGCGCTCTTCCTCACCCCCGCCGAGCCAGGTTGCGCCGCGGCCCGCCTGCCGCCAGAGTGACGGCGGTCGCTGGGAGGAGAGGATAGCCGATGGCCGACTTCACCATCTATATCGGCAACAAGAACTACTCCTCCTGGTCGCTCCGCGGCTGGCTGATGCTGAAGCAGACCGGCGCCGCCTTCGCCGAAGAGGTGATACCGCTCGACCAGCCGGCGACGCGGCCCAGCATCCTGCGCCGCTCGCCGTCGGGCAGAGTGCCGGCGCTGCGCCATGGCGAGCGGCTGATCTGGGACTCGCTGGCGATCGGCGAATATCTCGCCGAGCTCCTCCCCGCGGCGAAGCTCTGGCCCGAGGCGCCGGAGGCGCGCGCCACGGCACGCGCCGTGAGCTGCGAGATGCATGCCGGCTTTGCCGCGCTGCGCAGCCACCTGCCGATGAATCTGCGCTCCTCCTTCCCCAACCGCGGCGTCACTCCCGAGGCGCAGGCCGACATCGACCGCATTACCGCGCTCTGGCGCGACTGCCGCCGGCGCTTCGGCGCGGACGGCGAGTTCCTGTTCGGGCGCTTTACCATCGCCGACGCGATGTACGCGCCGGTGGTCAGCCGCTTCCGCACCTACGCGGTCGAGCTCGAGCCGGAGGCGCAGCGCTATGGCGAGGCGGTCTGGGCGCTGCCCGCGCTGCAGGAATGGGCCGCCGCGGCGCGCGCCGAGCCGATGATCATCGAGCGCTGGGAGTTCTGACCGGCGCCGTCCGAAGCGGCCGGCTGTCGCCGCCGACCGCCAGCCGGAAGGCACGCGACGGGCGCCGGCGCGTTCCCGGCCTTGCCGGCACGCGGCTCGAAAGAGCGGTACGTCGCGGCGCCCCGCAGCGCCCTACTTCATGTTGACGAAGCGCAGCGCGAAGTAATCGTCCGCCTGCTGCACCAGGGACACATTGTCGCGCGTCGCCCAGAACAGCACCTGCTGGTGGAGCGGGATCGTGGCGACGTCCTCCTTGACGATCTCGAGCGCCTCGTGGATCTCCGCGGTGCGCTTCGCCGGATCGGTCTCGGACTGGATCTGATCGACCAGCGTCTCGACCCGCGGATTGGAATAGCCGCCGGAATTGTAGTCGCCGCGGCCCTTGCCGGTGCGCTTCACCAGCAGGTTGATGAGCATGTTGTGCGCGTCGTAGGTGGCCGGCGTCCAGCCCAGCATGAAAAAGCTGGTATTGTAGCCGGGGCCGAGGATCTTGGCGAAGAACTTGGCGCGCGTCTGGATCAGCGGATGCACGGTGATGCCGATCTTGGCAAGCATGGCGGCGACCGCGGTGCAGATGCCCTCGTCGTTGATGTAGCGGTCGTTGGGGCAATCCATGCCGATCTCGAAGCCGTCGGGATAGCCGGCCTCGGTCAAGAGCTTCTTTGCCGCCGCGGGATCATAGGGCAGCAGCCGTTTGTTGAGCGCCGGGTCGAAGCCGTTGATGCCCTTGCCGATCATCAGCCCGGTCGGCGTCGCGTAGCCGCGCATCACCTTGCTCTTGATCGCGTCCTCGTCGATCGCCTGATAGAACGCCTTGCGCACCCGGATGTCCTTCATCGGATTCTTGCCCTTGACGTTGCTCTCCAGCAGCTCCGGGCGGTCGACGTCGAATCCGAGATAGATCGTGCGCAGCTCCGGTCCGCTGATGAGCTTCAGATGCGGCGTCCGGGCGATGGTGTCGATGTCCTGCGGCGGCACCGTGTAGATCATGTCGAGATCGCCGGAGAGCAGCGCCGCGACGCGCGTGTGCGCGTCGGCGATGCGGTGGAAGACCGCCTCGTCGATGTTGAATTGCGGCTTGTCCCACCAGTGCGGATTCTTGACCAGCGTCGTCTGCACGTCGGGCTGGCGGTCCCTGAGCATGAAGGGGCCGGTGCCGTCGGCGTGGTTGGTGGCGTAGTTCTCCTCGCTCTTGGTGAGGTCGGCGACCTGCGCGGCGTTGTTCTTCTCGCACCACGCCTTGCTCATGATGTCCCAGACGGTGATCTCCTCGGGCAGGATGGGATCGGGTCCCTTGGTGATGAAGTCGACGGTGTAATCGTCGATCTTCTTCACCTCTTTGACGAGCGCGACGGCGCCGGCGAGGTTGGAGCCGGGGCCGGTGACGCGGGCGAAGGAGAAGACGACGTCGTCGGCGCTGAAGGGCGTGCCGTCGTGGAAAGTGACGCCGTGGCGCAGCTTGAAGCGCCAGACGTCCGGCGCGGTCTGCTTCCATTCGGTGGCCAGCGCCGGCTCGGCCTTGAGGTTGCGGTCGCGCCGCACCAGCGGCTCGTAGATGTTGCTGTCGAAGGAGAGCAGGAAGGTTTCCTGCCTTGCGTAGGGGTCCATCGAGTTGCTGTCGCCGTCATTGGCCCAGCGGAACGTCTTGGCCGACGCCGCTCCCGCAGCCGCCAGCGCGACGGCCAGCGCCGCCGCCCAAACCACCTTGCGCATCGATCCCCCTTGCGTCCCCGCACCCGCCGCGACACGCGCGCCGGGCCAAAAATCGGCTCATGGAACGTTCTTCGCCGGGGGCCCCGGTGTCAATCGGATTTCATGCCGCGGCGATGCCGGAGGCGGGCAGCGGCAGCGGCGGCTGGTCCTCGTCGAGGATGTGACAGGGGGTGAAGCGAGCCGCCGGCGCGGCGAAGAAGACTTCGCCGAGATCGTCGACGGCGCGCTGCGCCTCGTCGCGCCCCAGCGCCTCGAGCTCCGGGATGTGACGAATGCCGTCGAGGGTGAAACGCTGTGCGCTGGTGTCGGGGCTGATGCGATAGACGCTGTGCGAGCCGATGAGGGTGTGCGCCATGGCGATGGCCGAGGAGGATTGCGCCTTCATGAAGACGTCGGCGATGCGCGCCGCCCAATAGGAGGTGCCGAAGGAGACGCGCCGGTCCCAGGCGATGTCGAGATGGCGCGAGGTGCAGCCGAGGCTCAGCACGCGGATGTCCTCTCGCGCCCAGCCGAGCACGCCGATCGCCTCGACCACTGCCAGCGCCAGCGGATTGCGCGCCCACAGGCTGCCATCGACATAGGCGCCGTCGTCGGAGAGGTGGATCGGAAAGTAGGTTGGCGCGGCGACGGTGGCGAGGCCGACATCGACCACCGGCACCTTGTAGTCGCGAACCAGGCTCGGATGGTGCGCCGTCTTGTAGATGTAGACGCGCTCGGCGGCGAGATCGAGCGCCGGCACCAGCAGCCGCTTGCGGCAATGGCCGATGCGGCGGTCGCCGAACGCCTTGTCGAGCGCGTGGCGCAGCGGCTCCAGGCTGTATTTGGCACGCAGCAGCCGCCTGAGGCTGCTCGTCACCTTGCGCGGCGGAAAGATGCTCGGGCCGGCCTCCTTGTAGAGCTGCAGCAGCTCGCCCGCGGTCTGGCCCAGCGCCAGTCCCGCGGCGATGATGCCGCCGGTCGAGGTGCCGGCGATGAGGTCGAAATAGTCGTAGATCGGCTCGCCGAGCCAATCCTCCAGCTCGGCGAGAAAGGCGGCCGGGAACACCCCTTTAATGCCGCCGCCATCGATCGTCAGAATCCGCCGCAAGACCGCTCCTCGCCTGCCGGGGAGGTCCCCCTCTTTTGAGGCTATTTGGAAAGCTTTACTTTGGGGTGAACGGGCGGCGCGGCAGCGCCGCCGGAGGTGCGGGTGCCGGCCTTTGCCGGCCGCCCTGATTGCGGGAGGCGATGATGGCGGCGCGCAAGACCTGGCTCGAAGTGTCGCTCAACGGCGCCTGGACGCCGCGGCGGCAGCCGCTGATCCCGGTCAGCGTCGCCGACATCGTCGCCCAGGGCGTCGCCTGCGTCCGCGCCGGCGCGGCCATCGTCCATCTCCACGCCTATGACGCCGCCGCCGGGCGGCAGAAGGACGACCCCGAGCTCTACGCCGCGATCATCGCCGGCATCCACGCCGAAGTCGACGCCATCGTCTATCCCACCATCCCGCACCTTGACGGCGCCGGGCTGGCGCCCGAGGAGCGGGCGCGCCGGCGCTATGCCGCGATCGCCGCGTTGGGGCGGCGCGGCCTGCTGGAATGGACGGTGGTCGATCCCGGCACGGTCAATCTGGCGCATTACGACGCGATCGCCGCCGGCCGCGAGGGCTTCGTCTATCTCAATCCCGAAAGCGACATCCGCGCCGGGCTCGAGCTTGCCGCGCGCCACCGCTTCCATCCGACCTACGCGATCTACGAGCCCGGCTTCCTGCGGCTGGGGGCGGCGCTCCATCGCCGCTATGGCGAGGCGCCGCAGCCGATCTATCGCCTGATGTTCTCCGACGAGATGGCCTTCGGCTTCCCGCCGACCGAGACCGCGCTAGCGGCCTATCGCGAGCTGCTGGCGCGCGAGGCGCCGGGCGCGCCCTGGATGGTAGCGGGGCTCGGCGTCGACATCCTGCCGCTGGTGCCTGCCACGGTCGCCGCCGGCGGCCATGTGCGCGTCGGGCTCGAGGACGCGCCGCTCGGCAGCAGGATCGACAATGAGAGCTGGACGCGGCGCGCCGCCGCGGCGATTGCCGCCGCCGGCGGCAGCCTCGCCACCGCCGCCGAGGTGCGCGCGGCGCTCGCGGCTGGGAACTGAGATCTAAGCGGCGACCGCCAGCCTCTGCTCGGCGATGAAGGGGCGGTCGGGGCGGAGCCGCAGCGCCAGCAGCGAGCCCAGGAAGAGCAGCGCCAGCGAGGCGGCGAAGGGATAGGCCCAGCTTCCCGTCGCGTCGATCAGATGGCCGAAGAACCAGGGCGAGATCATGCCGGCGATGCCGAAGCCGAGATTCATCATGCCGCTCGCGGTGCCGGCATGGGCGGGGGCGATGTCCATCGGCACCGACCAGATCGGCCCCACCACCAGCTCGGCGCAGAAGAAGCAGAGCGACAGCGCCACCGTCACCACGCCGAGGTCGTGCACCAGCACCACCGGGATGAGGAAGACCGCCGCGCCGAAGAGCCCCAGCGCGATGACGCCGCAGCGCGCGCGGCGCAGATCGCCGGTGCGCGCCAGGATGCGATCGCTGATGAGGCCGCCGGCGGTGTCGCCGATGACGCCGGCGAGGAACACCGCGGTCGAGAGGAAGGCGGCGTCTCTGAGCCTCACATGGAAGCTGCCGTAGAAGAAGGAGGGGATCCAGCTGAGGAACAGCCAGAGCGTCCAGCCATAGCAGAAATCGACCGCGGTCACCGGCAGGATGCGCTGCGCCAGC
>JASHTP010000164.1 GCA_030040495.1 Alphaproteobacteria bacterium | reverse complement strand
TGGCGCAGCCGCTCCAGTTCGACGCCGTCGGGCGCCGCCGGCCGGCGCGGCGCCGACAGCAGCCCGAGGCTCGCCACGTCGTCGCGCCGGCCTTCGGGCAGCACCGCGGTGATCTTGGCGAGCGCGTCGCGCGCCGCACGCGCCAGCGGCGCATCGGCGGATTGCGCCACCATGCGCGAGCCGAGGACGACCGCCTCGATCTCCTCGGCGCTGAACATCAGCGGCGGCAGGACATAGCCGTCATGCAGCACGAAGCCGATGCCGGCCTCGCCCTCGATCGGCGCGCCGGTGGCGACGAGGCTGCCGATGTCGCGATAGATGGTGCGCAGCGACACGCCGAGCTCGGCGGCGAGCGCCGCGCCGGCGACCGGGCGGCGGTGCCGGCGCAGCAGCTGGATCAGGGCGAGCAGCCGCTCGGAGCGCGACATGCCGGGATTTTCGCGCCGGCGAGGCCGTTAGTCACGCGCCATGCCCCTCTTGCGCTGGTAGTGGCGGTGCGCCTTGGCGCGGTTGCCGCAGGCGCTCATCGAGCACCAGCGGCGGTTGCCGCTCTTGCTGTCGTCGAGAAAGAGCCACCCGCACTGCGGGTTGGCGCAGGAGCGGACCTTGGCAAGGCGCCGGCTCACCAGCAGATCGCCCGCCGACCACAGCACCGGCGTCAGCAGCGGCACCGTCCCCGGCGCGCCGGCGCCGACGCGCCAGCCGAAGCCGTCGCCGCAGGGCTCGACCGCCCGCCGTTCCGCCGCCTGCGCCAGCGCGCGGTTGAGGATCGCGACATCGGTCGCGCGCGGTGCCGCCTTGGCGGCAGCGGCATGGAACAGGCGATAGATCGCTTCGCGCAGGCGCAGCGCCTCGGCGAAAAGCTCGGCCGCCGCCCCGCCCTGCGCCGCCGCCCAGCGCCGCAGCGCCGCGCCCTGCGCTGCCGGCAAGCCCTCCCTCGCTTCGCACCAGGCGACGAGCGCGTCGACTCCCTCGAGTTCGTCGCTCGGCGCGGCGCTGCCGCGCCAATAGCGGCTGTTGGCGAAATCGAGGCACAGCTCCTCGGCAGGAGCCGCGATCCAAGGTGCGTCGGCGGCGTCGGTCATGGCGATGACATACTAACCGACATGCCGGTTGACAAGAATGACGTCCCGTGGTTCTGTTCTAACTGGCATGATGGTTAGGCAGAAGGAGACCCCCGTGATCGACCATCTCTCTCTCGGCGTGCGCGACCTCGGCGCGGCGCGGCGCTTTTACGATGCGGCGCTGGCGCCGCTCGGCTATCGGCTGGTGCAGGACTACGAAACCGCGCTCGGCTATGGCGACGGCCATGCCCGGCTCTGGCTGCTGGCGGCGGAGCGGCCGGTGAAGCCGGACGGCAAGTCGGGCCTCCATCTCTGCTTCAGCGCGCCCAGCCGCGCCGCGGTCGACGGTTTCCACCGGGCGGCGCTCGCGGCGGGCGGCAAGGACAATGGCGCGCCGGGCCTGCGTGCCGATTACGGCCCGGACTACTATGCCGCCTTCGTCGTCGATCCCGACGGCTATCGGCTCGAAGCCTATTGCGGCAAGTAAGACGACGGAGGACGGACGACGGACGACGGAAATTCTGTTCTCTTGTCTTCTGTCGTCCGTCCTCAGACTCACGCCACCCGCGCGATCGCGCCGGCCTTGCGCTCGAAGCGCCAGACGAAGGCCGGCGGCAGGTTGCGCCAGACGCGGGCGGCGACCCGGCCGGAGACGGCGAACTCGCGCGCCGGTAGTGGCGAGGCGATGCCGTAGGTGAACTGCACCAGCGCGCCGCGCTCGCCGAGCAACGCGAAGCTCTGCTCGACGATGCGGTGCCGGAGCCGCTTCGGCATCGACAGCAGCGGCAGGCTCGAGACGATGGCGGAGGCGCCGGTGATGCCCAGCGGACGCAGCAGGGCGACGAGCTGCGTTGCGTCGCCCTGCAGCACGCGCAGGCCCGGGAACCGCTCCGCCAGCAGGCGATGCAGCCGCTCGTCGCGCTCGACGACGACGAGCTTCTCCGGCGCCAGCCCGGCCGCGAGCAGCGCCCGGGTGATGCTGCCGGTGCCGCCGCCGAGCTCGACGACGAGACGCGCCTGGCGCATGTCGACCTGCCGCGCCATCGCCTGGGCGAGATAGCGGCTGGACGGGGCCAGGGCCCCGATGCGGTGCGGCGCCTTGAGCCAGCGGCCTAAAAATAGCGCCAATTCCGGATCGATCGCCGGCGCCCGCTGCCCCCGACGGCGCTCGTCCTGGCCGGCTAGCGGCTTGAAATCCCGGATGATTCCGTTGGACATTGTTCCCCCACGCCGTCCCGCTCCTGCGCCCGCGGGTTACGGTTTGATTAACCCCATATCAGCAAAATGCGCCAGGCCGCCAGCCAAAATTGCAAAAAAAGGCGGCAGCCGCCGGACAATGTCCCGATTTTGTCAGCATCGGTCGTTGACATAGCATAAGCGATTGCTGGGAGGGGTTGAGGATGACGCCACAGGCGGAGCAGCGGAAGCACCAGGCGGTCGAGGCCGCCGCGGCGCTCGCCGGGGAGCGGCTCAAGGGCGCGCGCGGCGGCGATCTCGGCCGTTTCCTGCGCCAGTTCTACGGCCATGTGCCGCCCGAGGACATCGTCGGGCGCTCGGCCGAGGAGCTCTACGGCGCGGCGCTGTCGCTCTGGCGCCTCGCCGAGACGCGCGCCGCCGGCCGCGCCAAGCTGCGCGTCATCAATCCGCGCCTCGAAGAGCAGGGTTGGCACTCGACGCGCACGGTGGTCGAGATCGTCAATGACGACATGCCGTTCCTGGTCGACAGCGTCACCGCGGCGCTGGGCCGGTGCGGCGCCACCGTCCACCTCGTCATCCATCCGATCCTGCGGCTCGCGCGCGACGGCGTCGGACGCATCGCCAGCCTCTACGAGCCCGACGCCAAGGGCAACGGCAAGGCGGCGCGCGAATCGGTGATGCATATCGAGATCGGCGAGGAGCGCGATCCGCGCCGCCTGGCGGAGCTCGCGGCCGAGCTCGAGCACGTCCTCGCCGAGGTGCGCGCCGCGGTCGACGACTGGAAGCCGATGCGCGGCCGCCTTGCCGACATCGTCGCCGGCCTCAAGGCCAGCCCGCCGCCGCTCCCTGCCGAGGAGCGCGACGAGGCGCTCGATTTCCTCGCCTGGCTCGACGACGACAATTTCACCTTCCTGGGCTTCCGCGAATACCGCTTCGGCGGCGCGCGCGGCCACGGCCTCGACATCGTCGAGGGCAGCGGCCTCGGCATCCTGCGCGACGACGGCTACACCGTCTTCGACGGCTTGCGCAACTTCGCCACCTTGCCGCCCGACGTGCGCGAGTTCCTGCGCGAGCCGCGACTGCTGATGATCAGCAAGTCGAACCGGCGCGCGCTGGTGCACCGCCCGGTCTACATGGACGTGGTCTCGGTCAAGGCCTTCGACGCCGCCGGCAAGGCGGTCGGCGAGCGCCTCTTCGTCGGTCTCTTCACCTCGCTCGCCTACAGCCGCAGCGCGCGCCAGATCCCGCTGCTGCGCCGCAAGGTCGAGCACGTGCTCGAGCGCTCCGGCTTCGGCGCCCAGAGCCATGACGGCAAGGCGCTGCTGCACATCCTCGAGACCTATCCGCGCGACGAGCTGTTCCAGATCGGCGCCGACGAGCTGCTGACCACCGCGCTCGGCATCCTCAACCTGCAGGAGCGCCAGCGCCTCGGCCTCTTCGTGCGCCACGACCCCTTCGAGCGCTTCGTCTCCTGCCTCGTCTATGTGCCGCGCGAGCGCTACGACACGGCGCTGTGCCGGCGCTTCGGCGCGATCCTGGAGGAGTCGTTCGGCGGCACCGTCGACGGCTTCGCCACCCAGCTCGACCAGTCGGCGCTGGCCCGCGTCCATTTCACCCTGCGCACCACGCCGGGGCAGCTGACGCTGGTCGACATCGACCAGGTCGAGAAGCGCCTCGCCGAGGCGGCGCGCAGCTGGCCCGACCGGATCAGCGAGGCGCTGGCGGATTCGCTCGGCGAGGAAGCGGCCGCCGCGCTGCTGCGCCGCTACGGCGACGCCTTCCCCACCGCCTATCGCGAGCGCTTCAGCGCCGCCGTGGCGGTCTACGACATCGAGCGCTTCGAGGAGCTGCGCGGACGCGGCGGCATCGGCGTCTGCCTCTACCGCACGCTCGAAGGCGACGAGGCGGTGCTGCGCTTCAAGATCTACCGCGAGGGCGCGCCGCTGGCGCTTTCCGACGTGCTGCCGATGCTGGAGCATCTCGGCCTCAAGGTCATCACCGAGGTGCCCTACGCGCTGACGCCGGCCGAGGGCCCGCCGCTGTCGCTGCAGGATTTCAGCTTGGCGGCGCGCTCGGGGGAGGTCGACGTGACGCGCGACCGCGCCCGCTTCGAAGAGGCGTTCCTGCGCATCTGGTCGGGGGCGATGGAGAGCGACGGGCTTAACCGCCTGGTCCTCGGCGCCGGGCTCGACTGG
Source organism: Alphaproteobacteria bacterium (assembly GCA_030040495.1). Lineage (GTDB taxonomy): Bacteria > Pseudomonadota > Alphaproteobacteria > ATCC43930 > CGMCC-115725 > DAHUYF01. The sequence goes on along the minus strand of JASHTP010000164.1, from coordinate 3,033 downwards.
CGCCAGGTGACGGTGCTGCGGCTCTATTCGCGGCTGCTGCGCCAGGCCGGCAGCGCCTACAGCCAGGCCTACATGGAGGACGCGCTCGCCGCCCATCCCGACATCGCCGCCGGGCTGATCGCACTCTTCGAGCGCCGCTTCGACCCCGCGGGCGAGGAGCACCGCGACGCCGAGGAGACGCGCGCCGCGGTCGCCGTCGAGCAGGCGCTCGACCGCGTGCAGGGGCTCGACGAGGACCGCATCCTCAGGAGCTTCCTGCTGCTCGTGCGCAAGAGCCTGCGCACCAACCATTTCCAGCGCCAGCCTTCGGGCGAGCCCAAGCCCTACCTCTCGGTCAAGCTGGCGAGCCGCGAGATCGAGCTGCTGCCGCTGCCGCGGCCGCTCTACGAGATCTACGTGCTGAGCCCGCGCGTGGAGGGCATTCATCTGCGCGCCGGCAAGGTGGCGCGCGGCGGCATCCGCTGGTCCGACCGCCGCGAGGATTTCCGCACCGAGATCCTGGGGCTGATGAAGGCGCAGGTGGTGAAGAACGCCGTCATCGTGCCGACGGGGTCGAAGGGCGGCTTCGTCGTCAAGCGCGCCGGCCTCGCCCGCGAGGCGTGGCAGGCCGAAGGCGTCGAATGCTACAAGACGCTGCTGCGCGGCCTCCTGGACCTCACCGACAACATCGTCCGCGGCGCGATCGTGCCGCCGCGCGACGTGGTGCGGCACGACGGCGACGACGCCTATCTCGTCGTCGCCGCCGACAAGGGCACCGCGACCTTCTCCGACATCGCCAACGGCGTCTCGGCCGAGTACGGTTTCTGGCTCGGCGACGCCTTCGCCTCGGGCGGCTCGGAGGGCTACGACCACAAGGCGCTCGGCATCACCGCGCGCGGCGCCTGGGAGACGGTGAAGCGGCACTTCCGCGAGCGCGGCGTCGACATCCAGAGCACCGACTTCACCGCCGTCGGCGTCGGCGACATGTCCGGCGACGTCTTCGGCAACGGCATGCTGCGCTCGCCGCATACCAGGCTCGTCGCCGCCTTCGACCACCGCCACGTCTTCCTCGATCCCGACCCCGATCCCGCCAAGAGCTTCGCCGAGCGCAAGCGGCTCTTCGAGCTGCCGCGCTCGAGCTGGGCGGATTACGACCGCAAGCTCATCTCCGCGGGCGGCGGCGTCTTCGACCGCGGCCTCAAATCGATCGAGCTGACGGAGCCGGTGCGTCGGCGGCTCGGCGTCGCCGACAAGGCGCTGACCCCGGCGGAGCTGGTCCGGGCGATCCTCAAGGCGCCGGTCGACCTGCTCTGGTTCGGCGGCATCGGCACCTACGTCAAGGCCAAGGAGGAGCGCCACGCCGATGTCGGCGACCGCGCCAACGACGCGCTGCGCGTCAACGCCGAGGAGCTGCGCGCCGCGGTCGTCGGCGAAGGCGCCAATTTGGCGATGACGCAGCGCGGCCGCGTCGCCTACGCCTTGAAGGGCGGACGGATCAACACCGACGCCATCGACAATTCCGCCGGCGTCGACACCAGCGACCATGAGGTCAACATCAAGATCCTGCTCGACGCGGCGGTGGCCGCCGGCGATCTCACGGTGAAGCAGCGCAACGCGCTGCTGCACGGGACCGCCGACGCGGTCGCCGAGCTGGTGCTCGCCGACAACTACCTGCAGGGCCTGGCGCTGAGCCTGGCCGAGGCGCAGGGCACGGAGCGGCTCGACCAGCAGCTCCGCATCATGCGCGCGCTCGAGCGGGCGGGCGAACTCGACCGCGCGGTCGAGTTCCTGCCGGGCGACGAGGAGCTCGCCGCCCGCGCCGCGGCCGGACACGGGCTGACGCGGCCCGAGCTCGCCGTGCTCATGGCCTACGTCAAGAACGCGATGGCGCACGAGCTGGCGGCTTCCGACCTCGCCGACGACCCGCAGCTCGAGCGCGACCTGCTGGCCTATTTCCCGCCGGCGCTGGTCGAGCGCTTCCGCGCCGCGATCCCGACGCACCGGCTGCGCCGCGAGATCATCGCCACGGTGGCGGCCAACGATCTCGTCAATCGCGGCGGCGTCACCTTCGCCTCGCAGATGCGCGAGCGCACCGGCCGCGGCGCCGGCGACGTGACGCGCGCCTACATGGTCGTCAAGCAGGTCTTCGACCTCGAGACGCTGTGGCAGGCGGTGAGCCGGCTCGACAACAAGGTGCCGGCGCAGACCCAGACCGAGATGCTGCTCGCCGGCAACCGGCTGCTCGAGCGCGCCACCGCCTGGTTCCTGCGCGGCGGCGGGCCGCTCGACATCGAGGCGCAGATCGACGCCTTCCGCCCCGGCGTCGAGGCGCTTGCCGACCACATCAGCGAGATCCTGCCGGCGCCGCAGCGCGCCGAGCTGGCGCGGCGCGCCGACCTGCTGGTGCAGCGCGGCGTGCCGTCCGAGCCGGCGCTGATGGCGGCGCGGCTCGACTTCCTGGTCTCCGCCGTCGACATCGTCCGCCTCGGCCTCGGCAGCGGCATGGGCATCGTCGATATCGGCCGCGGCTTCTATGCCGTGGGCGCGCGCTTCCGCCTCGACGCGCTGCGCATGGCGGCGCGGCGCCTCAAGTCCGAGACCGCCTGGCAGAAGGTTGCGGTCGACGCCTTGCAGGAGGATTTCTACGCGCATCAGGCGGACTTCACCGCCAAGGCGATTGCCGACGGCGGCGATTTCCGCTCCTGGCTCGAGGCCAACGCCGCCGCGCTCGGCAGCATCGAGGCGCTGCTCCGCGAGGTCGAGGCGACGCCCAATCCCGACGTCGCCATGCTCATCGTCGCCAACCGCGCGCTGCGCGGCTCGCTCGCGGGGTAGGGCGCGGCGGCTGCAAAGCCGTTCATGTTGGGGTGGACGGCCCCCGAACGGCATCGATGTGCCAAGCTGGGTCGTTGCGGACCAGCTGAAGGAGGCCGTCCATGAACGAGGTTATCAGGATTGGGGTGGACACGTCCAAGTCGGTTTTCCAGGTGCATGGTGTGGACGCGGCGGAGCGGCCGGTGCTGCTCAGGAAGCTGCGCCGTGGAGAGATGAAGC
>JASHTP010000163.1 GCA_030040495.1 Alphaproteobacteria bacterium | reverse complement strand
GGCGCGCTCGCCGCCGCGCTCGCCGGCGAGCTCGGCCAGCGCCGCGTCGAGCGCCTCGCTGAGCTTCTCCCGGTGCGTCAGCAGCATGCGCTCCTCGGCCAGCGCCTGCTCCTCGCCCGGCCGCGGCGCGAGCGCGTCGAGTTCGGCCAGCGCATGGCGCAGATAATCCTCGTCGGCGCGCGCCTGGGCGAGCTGCGCCTCGGCCTCGGCGCGCTCGGCGGCGATGCCGCGCCAGCGGCGCCAGGCCTCGGCGAGCGCCGCCGTCTCGGCGCGATGGCCGCCATAGGCGTCGAGCGCCTCGCGGTGAGTGCCGGGGTCGAGCAGCCCCTGCTGTTCGAACTGTCCCTGGATCTCGACCAGCAGTTCGCCGAGCTGCCGCAACAGGCCGACGCTCGCCGGCTGGTCGTCGACGAAGGCGCGACTGCGGCCGTCGGCGTTGACGACGCGGCGCAGCACCAGCCGGTCGCCTTCGACGCCGATGCCGGCCGCTTCGAGCAGCGCCCGCGCGGGATGGCCGGGCGCGAGCGCGAATTCCGCCGTCACCACCGCCTGCTCGGCGCCCTGGCGGACGAGTCCGCTCTCGGCGCGCACGCCCAGCGCCAATCCCAGGGCATCGAGGAGAATCGATTTGCCGGCGCCGGTCTCGCCGGTAAGCACGCAGAGCCCGGCATGGAAGGCGAGATCGAGCCGGTCGATCAACACGACGTCCCGGATGGTGAGGCCGAGCAGCATCGCGCCGGATGATAGCGGCGCCGCGCGCGCGCAGCAATCGCGCGGGCGCGCCGGCTCAGAAGATCGAGGTCACCGTGGCGAACATGCGGCCGAAGAAGCCGGGAGCCTCGCCCGCCTGCGCCTTCGTCGCCTCGGACGCGGCGGCCGTCTCGGCACCTCCGCTGGCCTTGGCGAAGACCTTCGGCGCGTCGGTGCGCAGCAGCGCATAGGCGTCGCTGTACCATTTGCTGCCGGGGTAGTTGTAGCCGAGCACCGAGGTCACCCGTTCCGCTTCGTCGGTGAGGCCGAGCGCGGTATAGCACTCGGCCAGCCGGTACAGCGCCTCGGGCACGTGCGTCGTCGTCTGGTAGTTGTCGAGCACCCGCTTGAAGCGGTTGATGGCGGCGAGATAGGCGCCTTGACCCTCGTAATAGCGGCCGATCTCCATCTCCTTGCCGGCGAGATGGTCGCGGGTGAGATCGATTTTGAGCCTGGCGTCGCGCCCGTACTTGCTGTCGGGGAAACGGCGCACGACCTCCTGGAGCGCCTGCATCGCCAGCTGCGTCATCTTCTGGTCGCGCGCGACGTCGGCGATCTGGACGTAGTAATCGAGCGCCTTCAGGTAATAGGCATAGGCGACGTCGCGATGGCCGGGATGGAGCGAGATGAAGCGGTCGGCGGCGGCAATGGATTCGTCGTATTTATTGGCTTGGTAGAGCGCATAGGCGGCCATCAGCTCCGCCTGCGTTGCCCAGACCGAATAGGGATGCTGCTGGTCGACCTGATCGAAGGCCTTGGCCGCGTCGGTGTAGCCGCCATCGAGCATCTTGTTCATCGCTTCGTTGTAGAGCGTCTCGACCGGCTTATCGACGTAAGTGTCCTTCTCCTTGCTGGCGCAGGCGGCGAGCAGCAGCGCAGCGGCCAGAATCAAGCAGCCAAAGCGAGGCGAGGCAGTTATCGTCAAGACCAGACCCCCCGGGGGAACGACGGGCCGGTTATAGCACGGAGGGGGCGGGACTGGCCACCGGCCGAGTCGGCCGCGGGGGAGAAGAAGGGGCCGGCGGAACAGGGTGCGGGAGCCTCAAGCGCGGGCGCGCCGCGGTGCCTCTTCTTCCCAGGCGATCTGGCTGGGCAGGCGGCGGGCCAGCGTGGTATGGCACCAGGCGGCATCGTCGGCGAACAGCGCCTCGAGCAGCCGGCGGTTCAGCGCATGGCCCGAGCGCACGCCGCGGAAATGGCCGATGATCGGCGCGCCGGCGAGGTAGAGGTCGCCCATCGCGTCCAGCACCTTGTGGCGCACGAACTCGTCAACGTAGCGCAGCCCTTCGCGGTTCAGCACCTCGTGGCCGTTGATCACCACCGCGTTGTCGAGCGAGCCGCCGCGCGCCAGGCCGGCGGCGCGCATCTGGTCGACCTCGTGCAGAAAGCCGAAGGTGCGCGCCCGGCTGATGTCGCTCTTGAAGGTCTCGGGATCGACGGCGATGGTGATGTCCTGGCGGCTGATCACGTCGCTGGCGAAGTCGATGGCGAAGCTCATGGAGAAGCCGTCATCGGGGGCGAGCGACGCCGATTTGTCGAACTCGTCGACGGCGATCGGCTTCAGCACCTTGATCGCGCGCCGCGGCGCATCCTGCTCGATGATCCCCGCACATTCGATGAGGAAGACGAAAGGCGCGGCGCTGCCATCCATCACCGGCACTTCCGGGCCGTCGAGCTCGATCAGCGCGTTGTCGATCTCGAGCCCGTTGAGCGCCGCCATCAGATGTTCGACGGTGGCGACCGTAAGCCCCTCGCCGTTGTCGAGGCGGGTGCACAGCGGCTGCTCGACCACGTTGCGCCAACACGCCTTGATCTCCGCATCGGCGCGGTCGCTGCGGCGGAACACGATGCCGCTGTCGGGCGCCGCCGGCTGCAAGGTCATGCCGACGCGGCTGCCGGAGTGCAGCGCCACGCCGCGGCAATGAATTGCAGACTTCAAGGTTTTTTGCTGGGCGATCCCCAATTCGTCCATCGGCAAGATCAAGTCACCCCTGCACTTTTTATGTCTGTTGTACCCGCGCAACCTACCGAACCGCATGCCCCCGCAACAAATCACTCTTTATTACAGATTATGACAATAAAAATCATTAGAAATCAATAGCTTATGTGAAACTCGGGACATCCCCGAAACGATCAAGGGGCGCCGCCGGCCGCGCAGCCCCGGAAGCGGGCCCGAGTCGGCGGCAAGCCGGCGAGGCGGCGACGGCCGGCTTGACCGTCGCGACGCTCGTCACCACAGTCGCGCCGACGCGCGAGGAGCGCGCCACAGGAGCAACGCCATGGATCGACCGATCGCCGAGCCGGAGGCGGTTTCCGCGGCGCTCTATGCCGCCATCGAAAGCCGCCGCTCGATCCGATCCTACAGTGCCGAGGCGGTGCCTGCCGCCTTGCTCGAGCGCCTGCTGCGCGCCGCCGGCATGGCGCCGTCATCGCACAACCGCCAGCCCTGGCGCTTCGTCCTGCTGCGCGATCCTGCGGCGGCGGCGCTGGCGCAAGCCATGGGGGAACGCCTCGCCGAGGATCGCCACCGCGACGGCGACGCGCCGGAGCTCATCGACCGCGACGTGGCGCGCTCCCATGCTCGGATCACCGGCGCCCCGCTTCTCCTGCTCGTCTGCGTCACGCTCGAGGAGATGGATTCCTACCCCGATGCGCGGCGGCGCGAGGCAGAGTTCCTGATGGCGGTGCAGAGCACCGCCATGGCGGCGCAGAATCTGATGCTTGCCGCCGCGGCCGAAGGGTTCGCGACGTGCTGGATGTGCGCGCCGCTGTTCTGCCCTGAGACGGTGCGCGAGCTCTTGGCGCTGCCGCC
>JASHTP010000162.1 GCA_030040495.1 Alphaproteobacteria bacterium | reverse complement strand
GCGCCAGACGGCTCGAGCGCGCGTCGAGCTCGGCATAGCTCAGCCCAACCCCGCCGCACCTCACCGCCGCCGCCGCCGGCGTGCGACACGCCTGCGCCGCAAACAGCGACGCCAGCGTCGCCGCCGGAACCGCCTCGGCGGTCGCGTTCCAACCCTCCACCAGCTGAACGCGCTCCGCCGCGGACAGCAGCGACAGCGCGCCGACGGGTGTCACGTCCGCCGTGAGATAGGCATCGAAGAGCAGGCGGAAGCGCCGCGCGAGATCGTCGACTTCGGCGCGGTCGAGGTGACGCGTGTTGAAGGCGAATTCGAACAGCACCGGCTTCTCGCGGTGATATTCGCGCACATAGAGCGCCAGGGGGTTCAGCTCGTAGCCGCCGGTCAGGCCGATGAGCTGGAACGGCGCCTCGCCGATGGGAAAATCATAGTCGTTCTTCTCGTAGGAGAGCGCGACGTCGAAGAGCTGGCGGCGCCCCAGCCGCGCCAGACCGAGGGCGTGCTGCACGTCCTGGATCGGCGCACGCTGATGGCGGTAGTCGCGCCGCAGCTGCTCGCCGACCTGCGCGATGAGTTTGCCGACGGACCACTCGCGTTCGATCGCGAGGCGCAGCGGCATCATCCCGGCGAACATGCCGACGGTGCGCTTGAACTCCGCTGTCGGGCGGTTGAGGATCGGCACGCCGATGGTGATGTCGTCGCGTTGGCTGATCCGCGCCAGCAACACCGCCAGCAGCGCCGTCAACACGTGGAAGGGCGTCGCATCGCGCGCGCGGCAGGTCTCGAGAAAGCGGCGGTAGTAGGGCCAGTCCACCCAGGATTTCACCGAAGGCGCCGGCCGGTAGAGATCGAGCGCACCGTCGCCGTGCCGCGCCGGGAAGAGCGGATCGGGCAGGCGGCGAAAGCGTTCGAGCCAATATTCTATGTCGCGACCGCGCCGCGCCGACGAGCGATAGGCGGCGTCCTCGGCGATGAAGCGGTCGTAGGAGAAGGACGTGATGTCGCCCTCGGGATCGCCGTCCATGATCGCCCGGTAGGCGTCGGCCACGGCGCGGATCATCAACGAGATGCCGAGCCCGTCGATGATCAGGTGATGGTAGCGGATGAGCAGGAACCAGCGCCGGTCCTGCGCCTTCGCCAGGGTGAAGTGGAACAGCGGCCCGCGCTCGGAATCGAAGCCGCGGGTGAACTCCCGGCCGATGAACTCGAGGAAGGCCGCTTCCGCGTCGGCGGCCTCGGTCAGGTCGATGAAGGTGACCGGCGGCGCGCGTCCGGGATGGAAGGACTGCTTCGGCTCGTCGCCGTGCATGCGCAGGCGCAGCGCGTCGTTTCGCGCCATGGCCAGGGCGACGGCGCAGTGGAAGATCGCCGGGTTGATCGCGCCGAAGATCCTGAGGTAGCCGCCGATGACGTAGAACCGCGGGTCGGTGCCGCTCTGGAGGTCGAGCCACACCGGCATCTGCGCGGAGGTCAGCTCGAGCCAGTCGATCTCCGAGGTCGAACGCGAAGTGCCGTCCATCTACCTTTGGGTCCCCGCAACCCCCTCGCTGAGGCACCTCAGAGTGGGGGAAAATCGGCGCGGGGGCAACGGTTTACGCCGGCATTTGCTGCATCGTAACCGGGACGCGGGCGGGAGGCCGCGGCGCCCGTCCAAAAAAAGCCGCGCGGAGCGTCGCCCGGCTAGGAATTGCCCTGTTGCATCGCCTTGCGCAAACTGAGCGGCCGCATGTCGGTCCAGACCGCGCGCACGTGGTCGAGACATTCCTGCTTGCTGCCGACCTTGCCGACGCTGCGCCAGCCGGCGGGGATCCGGAGGTCGGCGAGCCAGATCGAGTACTGTTCCTCGTCGTTCACCAGGACCGTATAGCGTCGCGTGTCCTCGGCCTCGTCACTTGCCACAAGCCACCTCGCACGGGGACGTAATCGGGTGAGGTCACCGTAGAGACGCCGCCGATTCGGGTCAATGGCGCGCTTTCCCGGACAGGCTCCTAGGTGACCACGGTCAGATTGGCCCGGCGCTTGTACATGGCGTCGAGGTCGAGGACCCGGTCGTGGAACGCGCGCAGCGTGCTGCGATGGCCGATGCTGACGATGGTCGGGTGCCACGGCGCCGCCCGCAGCATGCGGTAGAGCAGGGACTCGCAGGCCTCGTCGAGCGCCGAGCTCGCTTCGTCGAGGAAGACGATCGTCGGCTGGATCAGCAGGACGCGCGCGAAGGCAAGCCGCTGCTGCTCGCCGAGGGAGAGGCGATGCGACCAGTTCTGGGCGGAATCGAGCTCGTCGATGAGCTCCGGGGTTCCGACTTCGCGCAGCACCGCGGCGATCTTCGCCGTCGGCACCGCGAGGTCCTCGCGCGGATAGAGCACCGCGTGCCGCAGGGTGCCGAGCGGCAGGTAGGGTCGCTGCGGCAGGAACAGGCAGGTGCCTTCCGGCAGCCTAATCCGCCCGCGCCCATAGGGCCAGATGCCGGCGATGGCGCGCAGCAGCGTGCTCTTGCCGGTGCCGGTCGGACCGGAGATGAGCAGCGCCTCGCCGCCCTGGACCGAGAAGCTGACATTGCGCAGCAGGGCGGCGCCGTCGGGCAGGTCGAGCTCGAGGTCCTCGACCTCGACGCCGCCGCCGGCGGTGCGGACCTGGATCTGTTGCGGTGCGCGGGCCGCCGCCGCGATGTCGCGCACGCGACGGTCGAAGCCGCTCAAGCGTTGGACCACCGACTGCCATTCGGCGATGTCAATGTAGTTCTTGACCAGATAGGAAAGCGCCAACTGCAGCTCATAAAAGGCGCCGGCGGTCTGCATCAGCCCGCCGATCTCCATGCTCTTGGAGAAGTACATCGGCGCTGCGACCACGAAGGGAAAGATCACGGCGATCTGGTCGTAGGTCCTCGTATACCAGCCGAGGACCTTGATCCGCTTCATGATCGACCAGAAATTGCCGACGACGAAGGTGAACCGGTCGGTGAAGGTGCCGAGCTCGCGACTCTCACCGCGATAGAGGGCGACGCTTTCCGTGTTCTCGCGCAGGCGCACTAGGCTGAAACGGAAATCGGCCTCGAAGCGCTGCTGATCGAAATTGAGACGCACCAGCGGACGGCCGATCCTGAAGGTGAGCCAGGTGCCGCCCACGGCATAGACCAGCGCGATCCAGACCATGTAGCCCGGAATGTAGAGGCTGCCGAGCGAGCCCAGCGGAATCGTCATCGGGCCGGAGATCACCCACAGGATGGCGAGGAACGAAACCACGGTGAGGCCGGCGTTCAGAAACCCGGTCGTGCCGATCGTCAGCGCCAGGCTGTACTTGGTGAAGAGGTTGAGATCGTCGGCGATGCGCTGGTCCGGGTTGTCGGTGCCGGTGTCGCTCACCTGCAGGCGGTAATAGGCGCGCTCGTCGAGCCAGGCGTTCAGATACCGGCGCGTCAGCCAGCGCCGCCAGCGGATCTGCAGCATCTGCGCGAGATAGGTCTGATAGACGACGAAGGCGATGGAGAGCGCCGAGAGCACGGCGTAGACGCCGAGCTGATAGAGGAATTCCGGTTTGTCATAGTGCTGCAGCGCGTCGAAGATGTCCTTTCGCCACTTGTTCAGGAGAACGATGATGGCGACGGCCAGCAGGTTGAGGACGACCACCGCCGCCAGCAGGCCCCAGGCCCACCGCTTGTCTTCCGACGACCAGTAGGGTCCTGCGAGACGCCACGCTTCGCGCCAGATGCCTCGTTTTTCCTGCACGACATCACCCCCGGGACTGGTTGACGCTTCCGCTCGTCCGGACGCCCGCGTCCTTGGACCGGGAGGGCGCGCGACCCCCTGGCGCGCCACGTCCCGCAGGGGACTTTACACCAGACCAATTAAAGAAGCTGCAAGCCTCCGAGTCGGGGTGGTCCAGTGCCGCTTCGCAGGCTAGTCCTTGAGCGGCGCGCGGAAATAGGTGTGGCAGGCGCCGCAGCCGGTGCGGCCGACATTGTCGAGCTCGTCCAGCACGTTCTGCTTGCGGCCGGACTTGACCGCTTCGGCAAGCTGTTGCTCGGCCCGGCCCAGCGCGATCGGCACTTGCTTAAAGCGGTCCCATTGCTGCCAGATTTCGGGCTTGGCATGGGTGGCCTTCGGAAACTCGACGTTGCTGGTCCCCGGCGGGAAGAGGCCGGCGATCCGGGGGGGCAGGGTCAAGAGCTCGTTCGCCTTGGCGATCGCGGTCTCGCGGCTGGTCTCGCCGGTGACGTAGCTCTGGATGACCTTCAAATCCTCGGCCTGCTTCTTCATCAGCGCCTGGCGCTCCTTGATCGCGCCCGTCTGGTCCTGCGCCCCGCCGCCCGGCGCGCCGGCGAGAAGCGCAATGCCGATGGCGCTCGCGACCAGGCCGGCCCCCGTCCAGTGCCGCATCTCCTTCCTCCTCGTCCGCGGCGGGCCAACGATGGCGCGGCGGCCCCTTCACTCTACCAGGCGTCAGCCGCCGCGTTCCAACTACGCGCGGCGCCGGGATACGGATGCGACATCCCGGCTAGGCGCTGCCCCAGACCGCCCGCGCCGCTTCGACGACGCGGCCGAGCTTCGCCCGCTCCACCTCCTCGGTGACCGGGTTTCCCGCGACCGTGCTGGCGAAGCCGCATTGCGGACTCACGGCGAGGCGGTCGAGGTCGATGTGACGCGACGCCTCCCCGATCCGGCGGCGCAACAGATCGAGCGGCTCCAGCTCGGGCAGCTTCGAGCTCACCAGCCCGAGCACCACGCCCTTTTCGCGGGGCACGAAGCGCAGCGGCGCGAAATCGCCGGCGCGCGGCGTGTCGAACTCGAGCAGGAAATGGCTCGCCCGGGCGCGTTGGAACAGCTTCTCGGCGATGGAGTCGTAGCCGCCTTCGGCAAGATACTTGCCCTTGAAATTGCCGCGGCAGACATGGAGGCCGACCGCCATCTCGGCGGGATGGCCGGCGACCGCCTCGTTGATCGCGTCGATATAAAGGTCGGCCAAGGCCTCGGGATCGGCGCCGTCGGCCTTGACCTGCTCGCGCGCGGCGGCATCGCACAGCATGGCGAGCGCGACCTCGTCGAGCTGCACATAGCGGCAGCCGGCACGACCGAGATCGGCGATCTCCGCGCGGTAGATCGTCGCGAGGTCGCGAAAGAATGCCGCCGGATCGGCATAGATGCCGGGTTCGGCATAGCTCCGGCCGCGCCAGAAATGCATGGTCGAGGGCGACGGCAGGGTGATCTTCGGCGTCGCCGCGGCGGTCGCGCGCAGGAACTCGAACTCGTCGAGGGCGATCGGCCGGCGCCGCCGCAGCGGGCCCTCGACATAGGGCGCGGTGAAGGACTGCTCGTGGCCGTGCTCGTCGCGGAACTTGAACCTGGCGTCGCGCACCGCAAGCCCGTCGGTCAACTCGACGAAGCGGCTCCAATAGGAGCCGCGGCGAAATTCACCGTCGGTGACGACCGCGAGGCCGGCTTCCCGCTGCAGCCGGACGGCCTCGCGGATGCTTTCGTCCTGGATGCTGCGGAACTCCGCGTCGCCGAGCTCGCCGCCGGCGTGGCGGCGGAACGCCTGGCGCAGCGGCGCCGGTCGCAACAGGCTGCCGATATGGTCGGCGCGGAAGGGCGGGCGTCCCGGCGCAGGGCGCGGCATGTCGGCTCCTCGGCGTGGCGGCTCGGTCGGCCTCCGCCGCGCATCGCATCCTTTTCGGTCATTTCGCCGCCGCGCGTCAACCGGCGCCGCAACCGACCGCGGACGCCCGTTCCGACCGGCTCGGTGACGTCGGCGCGGTTCCCGGGAAGAGAGCGTCGATCAGCGGCGCGTCGCGGCCGTAGAGATCGTCGTAGAAGGCGACGCCGCCCCCGGCCTCGGCGATCGCGGTGAAGTAGAGGACGTAGATCGGAACGGTCGGCGTGATCGGCACGCGGTGCGTCTCTCCCGCGGCGATGGCCTCGCCGATCGTCGCCGCCGCCCGATCGCCGCGCAGCAGCAACAGCGCGAGCTCCAGCGGGTGCTCGAGGCGGATGCAGCCATGGCTGAAGAAGCGCGGGGCGCGGTCGAAGAGCCGTTTGTCGGGCGTGTCGTGCAGATAGACGTCGAGCGGATTCGGCATCTCGAACTTGACGACCCCGAGCGCGTTTCTCGGCCCCGGCAGTTGGCGCAACCTGCCGTCACCCCGGCGGACGATGCCCTCGCGCTCGAGATAGCGGGGGTCGCGGCGGGAGTGCGGCCGCACTTCGGTGGCGGCGATCGAGGGCGGAATGTCCCAGGGCGGGTTGAAGAGCAGCGCGACGATGCGTGCGCTCAACACCGGCGTCGGGTGCTTCGGCAGGCCGACGATGGTGCGAAGCCGCAGCGCGGTCTTGCCGTCGGCGACGAGCCGCAGCTCGGCGGCCGCGGCGTTGACCATGATCCGCTGGTCGGGAAATGCGCGCGGCAGCCAGCGCCAACGCTCCAGATCGGCGGCGATCTCGCGGCAGCGATCCCGGGCAGCGACATTGAGGGCAGCGAGCGTCGCACGGCCGAGGCGGCCGTCGGCGACGAGGCCGTGGCGGCGCTGGAAGCGCCGCAGCGCCTGCTCGGTGGCGGCGTCGAAGGCGCTGCCGCCGCCGGTCCCGGCGGCATCGCCCTCGATGGCAAGCCGGGATCGCAGCAGCGGCACGCGCGCATCGACGGCGCCGGGCTTCAGCACCGGCCCGGGCGGCAGGGCGGGCCAGCCGCCGCGCTGCGCCAAGGCGCAGTAGGTCTTGAGCGCCTGCCGCAGCCGCTGATACGCCGGATGCTGCGGCGCGAGCGAGCGCAACCATGGCAATGGGTCGTCGCTCGAACCGAGACGGCGGAGCGCCGCTGCCGGATCGAATGTCGGTACGGGAATGGTCCAATCGCGCTGCACTGCCGTAGGGAGAACCGCGCCGCGCGCCAGCGCCCGCGCCAGGCGCAGCGCGGCGAGCAGCACGTCGCGCCCGGGCGCCGCGGCGTCGCTTGGCTGCCGCAGGGTCAGCCCGTGGCTTGCCGCTTCGGCGGCCAGGGCGGCCGCTATGTCGGGGGATCGCGTCCAGGCGGGGATCGGTTCGCCCGCGGCGACGTAGCGCGCGAGTGCGGCGGCATCGGCGTCGGCGGGCGCGGCCGCGTCGCCGTCGGCCCGAGCGGAAAAGGACGGCAGCGTCAGCAGAAGCAGCAGGACGAGAAACGCGCGCTTCATTGTCGCCGATGCTAGGGGCCGGCCTTCCCGCGCGGCATTGAGCCAGATCAAGCCGCGCACGGGCGCGAGGCGCAGCTGTGGCGGCGCGGCGACGCCCGAGGGGGCGCGGCTCAGCCGAGCAGCGCGAGCAGCGCCGCCGGATCGTCCTTGCCGTGGCCGTGCGCCTTGAGCAGGCGGAAGATCGCGCTCGCCAGCGAGGTCATCGGCAGCGGCGTCGTCGTCTGCCGCGCGAGATCGCAGGCAGTGTCGAGATCCTTGAGCATGGTCTCGGACGCGGCGAGCGGCGGATCGTATTGGCCGCTTGCCATGCGCCGGCCGAAGATCTGCAACGGCAGCGAATCGGCGAAACCGCCCTTGAGACAGTCGGGAAGCCGCGCCGCATCGACGCCGGAATCCTGCGCCAGCTTGATCGCTTCGGCGATGACCGCGAGATTGCAGCCGACGATCATCTGATTGCACAGCTTCGTCGTCTGTCCGGCGCCGTTCGGCCCCATATGGGTGAAGCGGCTGGAAAGCGCCTGCATCACCGGCCGCACCCGCTCGATCTCGGCGTCGTCGCCGCCGGCCATGATGGCGAGCGTGCCCTGCTCGGCGCCGGGGACGCCGCCCGACACCGGCGCGTCGATCCAGCCGGCGCCGCGCTCGGCGCGGAGCCGCTCGGCGAAATGCCGCGTCGCGTCGGGGCGGATGCTGGAGAAATCGACGAGGATCGCGCCCCGGGCGAGGCCTTCGGCCACGCCGTCGGCGCCGAAGACGACCTGCTCCACCGCCGGCGTGTCGGTGACGCACAGCATCACCATCTCGGCGCCGCGTGCCGCCGCGGCCGGGCTCGCCGCGGCGCGGGCGCCGCGCGCGATCAGCGGCGCGAGCTTGTCGCGGCTGCGGTTCCACAGGGCGAGATCGTGGCCCGCTTCGACGAGGCGTCGCGCCATTGGCGCCCCCATCAGGCCGATGCCGACGAAGGCGAGCTTGCTCATGGCGGTGTTTCCTTGGGCCAGTCGACGGCGCCGTCATGCGTCACCGCGCCGAGATGGGCGGGGCCGACCGACGCCGCGTATTTCTGCAGCAGCCCCGAAAGCCGTGCGCGCTCGGGCGGGCGCCAGCGGGCACGGCGCCGCGCCAGCTCCTCGTCCGGGACCTCCACCTCGATCGTGCCGGCGGCGCCGTCGATGCGGATGGGATCACCGTCCTCGACCAGCGCCAGCGGCCCACCGACCGCCGCTTCCGGGCCGGCATAGCCGATGCACAGGCCGCGGGTCGCGCCGGAAAAACGCCCGTCGGTCAGGAGCGCCACCTGTTCGCCCATGCCTTGACCATAGATCAGCGCGGTGACGCCGAGCATCTCGCGCATGCCGGGGCCGCCGCGCGGCCCTTCATAGCGGATGATGAGGACGTCGCCGGCGGCGTGGCGCCGCGCCGCGACCACCGCCATGCACGCCTCTTCGCTGTCGAACACCCGCGCGCGCCCGGCGAAGACCGGGTTCCGCAGCCCCGCGACCTTGAGCAGCGCGCCCTCGGGGCAGAGATTGCCGGTGAGCACGCTGACGCCGCCGGTCGGCAGCAGTGCCTCTTCGAGGCGGCGCACCACCTTGCCGTCGGGCGGCGGCGTCGCCGCGAGCTCGTCGGCGAGGCCGCGGCCGGTCAGGGTCGGTGTCCCGCCATCGACATGGCCGCCGCGCAGCAGCTCCTTGAGCAGCACCGGAACCCCGCCGACGGCATGGACGTCGACGGCATGGAACCGCCCGGCCGGGCGAAGGTCGCCAATGAGAGGCGTGCGGCGGAAGACCTCGCCGACATCGGCCAAGGTGAAGCGGACGCCCGCCTCGTGCGCGATCGCCGGCAGGTGCAGCGCCGCATTGGTCGATCCGCCGGTGGCGGCGACGAGAGCGGCGGCGTTGGCGAGGCTCGCGCGCGTGACGAGATCGCGCGGCAACGGTCCGCCGCGGCGCAGGATCGCCATCACGCGCTCGCCGGCCGACCGCGCCAGCGCCGGACGCATCGCGTGCACCGCCGGCAGCATCGACGAGCCGAGCGGCGCGAGGCCCAGCGCCTCGCTCACCATCGCCATGGTGTTGGCGGTGAACTGGCCGGCGCAGGCGCCGACGGTCGGCAAACAGGCGGCTTCGAGCGACCGCAGGTCGCTTTCCGCCATCGCGCCGGTCATCACCGCGCCGACGCCCTCGTAGCTGTCGAGGACGCTGACGTCGCGCTCGCGCCAGCGGCCGGGCAGGGCGCTGCCACCATAAAGAAAGACGCCGGGCGCGTTGACGCGCACCATGCCCATCATCACGCCCGGCAGCGTCTTGTCGCAGCCGGCGAATCCCACGAGCCCGTCATAGCAATGGGCGCGCATCACCGCCTCGATGCTGTCGGCGATGAGTTCGCGCGAGATCAGGCTGAACTTCATGCCCTGATGGTTCATGGCGATGCCGTCGGAGACGGCGATGGTGGTGAACTCGCGCGGCGTGCCGCCTCCCGCCGCGACGCCTTCCTTGGCATGGCCGGCCTGGGCGCGCAGGCCCATGGTGCAGGGCGTCACCTCGGCATCGGTGGTGACGACGCCGATGAAGGGCTTCGCCATCGCCGCCTCGTCGAGCCCCATGCCGCGCATGAAGGCGCGGTGCGGCGTGCGGTCGAGCCCCTCGGTGGTGATGCGCGAGCGCAGGCTGTCGGTCACGGTCGGATTCCCCTGTCGAGCGGGAGATCAGTCATGCCGGGCGACTGACTGTCGCGGCATTGGCAGGATGGCCGGTGGCGGCGGAAAGAACAACCAGCCCCGGGTACCGCGTCGCGCGGAGCGCGCCGAGACGCCGGCGCGGCGATGGCCTAGAGTCCGGCCGAACCCGGTCGATGGCGGGGAGGAGACAAATGAACGGCGCGGAGAGTCTGGTGCGAACGCTGGTCGCGTCCGGGATCGAGGTCTGCTTCGCCAATCCCGGCACTTCGGAGATGAACTTCGTCGCGGCGCTCGACCAGGTCGAGGGCCTCCGGCCGATCCTCGGGCTTTTCGAAGGCGTGGTGACCGGCGCCGCCGACGGCTATGGGCGCATGGCCGACAAGCCCGCCGCGACCCTGCTCCATCTTGGGCCGGGCCTCGCCAATGGCATCGCCAATCTGCACAATGCGCGCCGCGCGTCGACGCCGATCGTCAACATCGTCGGCGATCACGCCACCTATCACGCGCAGTACGATGCGCCGCTCGCCTCCGACGTGGCCGGCCTCGCCCGGCCGGTGTCCGGCTGGGTCCAGCGCGCGGGCTCGGCGAAGACCGTCGCCTCCGACGGGGCGCGCGCGGTGCA
>JASHTP010000161.1 GCA_030040495.1 Alphaproteobacteria bacterium | reverse complement strand
GGCGGCAGCGCCGACGAGAACGCGGCGATCGGCAGCATCATCGGTCCCGCCGTGAAGAGCGAGGACGTGGTGCAGGCCGTCGACACTCTGGTCGATTGCTATTTGAAGCTTCGCGCGGACGGCGAGCGTTTCCCGGACACCTATCGCCGCGTCGGGATGAAGCCCTTCAAGGAGGCTCTCTATGCCCCTCATTAAGGGCGGCCGCTTCGTCGACGATCCGTGGCGCGCGCTTGCCGATGACGAGCCGGTGCCGGACGGCAATCACTTCATCGTCACGCACGCGCGCTGGCTCAAGGAGCGCGAGACGCTGTCGGCGCTCCCCGTGGCGTTGGGATTGAGGCTTCCCAACACGGTTCATCCGACCAGCCTCGGCGCCGATCTGGACCGGTTCGACCTCATCGTGCTGACCTTCCCGCGCTTCACCGACGGGCGCGCCTATTCGCAGGCGCGGCTGCTGCGCGGCCGCCTCGGCTATGGCGGCGAGCTGCGCGCCACCGGCAACGTGCTGCGCGACCAGCTGCTGTTCATGCGGCGTTGCGGCATCGACGCCTTCGAAGTCGGCGAGCGCGCGCTCGCCGAGAACTGGCCGGCCGCGCTCGGCGAGTTCGACCTGTTCTACCAGCCCGCCGAGGATGGCCGCCCGTGGATCGCGCGCCGGCGCGCCGGCGCGTGCTGAAACGGCGGCGTCGGCCCGGGCATTCCCTCGGGGCCCGGCTTGCGCCACAATCGCGACAACGCCGCCCCGAGCGGCGGCCGCATCGCGACAACGACGACCAGAGGAGGAAAGCATGTCACTCACCATTGGCGACGTAGCACCGGATTTCGAAGCCGAGACGACCCAAGGCCGCATCCGCTTCCACGACTGGATCGGCAATTCCTGGGCGGTGCTGTTCTCGCATCCCAAGGATTTCACCCCGGTCTGCACCACCGAGCTCGGCTACATGGCGCGGATCAAACCGGAGTTCGACAAGCGCAACGCCAAGATCATCGGCCTCAGCGTCGACGCGGTGCAGGATCACGGCCGCTGGGCGAACGACATCAAGGAGACGCAGGGCCAGGCGCCGAACTACCCGATCATCGGCGATCCCGAGCTCAAGGTGGCGAAGCTCTACAACATGCTGCCCGCCGCCGCCTCCGGCGACGTCGCCAAGCGCACCGCGGCCGACAATCAGACCGTGCGCAACGTCTTCGTCATCGGCCCCGACAAGAAGATCAAGCTCATCCTGGTCTACCCGATGACCACCGGCCGCAATTTCGACGAGGTGCTGCGGGTGCTCGATTCGCTGCTGCTCACCGCCAAGCACCGAGTGGCGACGCCGGTCAACTGGCAGCCCGGCCAGGACGTGATCATCGCCGGCTCGGTCTCCGACGACGAGGCGAAGAAGCTCTATCCGCAGGGCTGGAAGGCGCCGCGCCCCTATCTGCGCATCGTGCCGCAGCCCAAGGGATGACGGGCCGGCGCGCGCGGACGAAAGCGGCGGGCGAGCGCGCCCGCCGCCCGACAGGCGCGCGGCGGCGATGGCCGGATTGACGATCCTGGAAGTGCAGACGCGCATCTTCGTCGCGCCGGAGCGGTTGCGCGCGACGGTGGCTTATTACAAGGCGCTCACCGGCGGGCGCTGCTCGCTGCACTTTCCCTTCCCCGAGCGGGCCCTGGAGCTGGCCGCGGTCTCGTCGCCCGAGGCCTCCTTCCTGATCATCGCCGGCGCCGAGGCCGCCCTCGCGCCGTTCCGGAGCACGGCGCTCACCGTGCTGGTGGCCGACATCGAGGCGGTCGCCGGGCGGCTGGTGCCGCTCGGCGCGACGGTGCTGCAGCCGGTGACGCCGGTGCCCACCGGCTTTCAGACGCGGCTGCGCCATCCCGACGGGCTCGTCGTCGAATATGTCCAGCACACCGCCGCGGCCGAGCGCTTCCGCAACCCGACGCTCTGAGCGCGTTCGCCCGGGACGGCGACGGCGCCGCGGATCGGCGGCAACCCTCGTGCGCCCGGCCAATATTCGGCGCGACCGGCCGGTCCTCAATAGCTAAAATTTTAGATATTGGAAAAGCGCGGGTTTCTCTAAAGTTTTATCAATAAATCTCGCGCGGTCTGTGCTCATTTTACTTTCATTTAAGGGAGAGGCGCGATGATCTCCCCATCAAGACGGAACTCCGCGGCGATGGCGGGGCGACGAAAGGACGGGAGAACAGGACCATGTCGGACGTTTCCCTCAAGCTCGTGCATAGCCGGCCCTTTATCGGCCAGGCGGACGATCTCGCGGTGGTGCTGCTGTTCTCGGTCGCCGGGCTCTTCGCCGAGCTCGTTCTCGTCTCCATCGGCTATCTCGCCTTCTCCTGATTTTCTCGCGCGCGCGCCGGCCGCGGTCGGAAGTGGTCTCCCCTCACCCTTCCGGCCGCGGCCACTTTTTTGCCGCGCGCGGCTCCGCCGCGCTCACCCCAGCGGATAGTCGGCCTGATCCTCGTAGATCGCGCCGCTCTTGGTGAGATAGCTCGCCACCAGGCTGAAGCGCTCGACGGCGAACGGCGCGCCGCTGAAAAGGGCGTGCGCCTCGATGAAAGCCTGCAGCTTCGCCTCGCTGGCGTTCCTGAGGCGCGCCAGGCTGACATGCGGCGCGTAGCGCCGCGTCTCCGCCGGCAGCCCGAGCCGCACCAGCGCGCTCTCGACCTTGTCGCGGAGATGGACCAGCGGCGGGCTCTTGTCGACGCCGACCCAGAGCATGCGGTCGCCGAAGCGGCCGACGCCGGCAAGCGTCACCTCGAACCGCGGCGCGCGGACCTGCAGCAGCGCCGCGTCGATGTCGCTCGCCAGCCCTTCATCGACCTCGCCGATGAAGCGCAGCGTCAGATGATAGTTGCCGGGATCGACCCAGCGCGCGCCGGGCACGCCCGAGCAAAGCAGCGACAGCTGCAGCTTCAGCTCGGGCGGGAGAGCGATGCCGACGAACAGTCGGAGCATGGCGGGGCTCAGAGAAAGAGGGCGAGCACCCCGGTATAGCCGTAAAGCCGGTCATGCGCGATCTCGCCATTGCCGAAGAAGCCGGCGAGCGGGAACTCGCCGAGCGCGTCGCGGATCATGGCGAGCTCCTCGGACGGGCGGCCGAAGAGGTTGGGGCCGCGCGCGACGCAGCTGAAATAGAGGCCGGCGCGCGGCACGGCGTTGGCGCGGCGCTGCAGCCCCGCCAGCATGCGCGACATGTCGGCGGCGGCGCTGGCGGGATCGCGGCGGCAGAACAGCACCGCGTCGCCGGGCGCGACGCTCTCGGCCACCGCCAGCCACTGCCGCGGCACGTCGATGGCGACGAGGTTGCGCACGAGATAGTCGCCGGTATCCGAGCCCGCCACCGGGAAGCCGGCGAAGATCTGGCCGGCGACGCGCCGGAGATCGCGCGACAGCAGCTCGCCGATATCCTCCTTGAAGACCTCGAGCGCCGGCCGGTCGTCGAGCGCCATCAGGATGTTGTCGCGCGCCTCGGTGACGCGCCGCACGGGGCCGATCGGCGAGCAGCCCTGCGTCAGTCCGGTGACGACGGGAATGTCGGGCGCGAGCAGCACGCCGGAGAGCCCGCCTTCGACGACGCGGCCGGCGACCTGCACCGGCGCTTCCGCCGAGGCGGCGAGCCCGCCGACGAGGAACAGCGAGGCGTCGCGGGCGAGTGCGCCGATGCGCTGGGCGATGTCGGCGTCGCGCGGATCGCCATGGACGATGCCGAACATCGGCCGGACGCGGGAGAACCAGGGATCGGGCGAGGCCGCGAGCGCCGCCGCGCTCGCTGTCGCCGGGGTGAAGATGCGGAAGCCGTCCGGCGGCAGCGCCGCCACCAGCACGGCAAGCGCCGGCACGTCGAAAGAGTCGCGCCCGGTGGTGCAGACGCCGAGGCCGACGCTGCCGACCCAGTCGGCGATGCGGGTGCGCTCGCGCAGGAAGGTGAGGATGCTGCCGAGATCGCCGGCGAGCGCGTCGGTGGCGTAGAGAAAGCCGAGATTGGCGCCCGGCGGCAGCGGCTCCAGCTGGTCGGCGCAGGCCTTCGCCACCGCGGCCCAGCCCTCGCCCTCGGCATGCGCCGCGGCGAAATGCCGCTCGAGCAGCCCGCTCATCCGGCCGCCCCCTTGTCGCCGATGAGCCGCGCCACCAGCGGCTCGAGCTTGCCGGCGATGATCTCGGCGCCCCGGGCGTTGGGATGAAGCCCGTCCGCCTGGTTGAGCGCGGGATCCATGGCGACGCCGTCGAGCAGGAAGGGATAGAGCGGCACATGATACTTCGCCGCGAGCCCGCCATAGATCGCGTCGAACTCGCGCTGGTAGTCGCGGCCCCAATTGGCCGGGGCGAGCATCCCGATCAGCATCACCTTGACGCCGCTCGCGGTGAGCCGGGCCAGGATGCGGTCGAGATTGGCGTAGGTGAGCTTGGGATCGATGCCGCGCAGCGCGTCATTGGCGCCGAGCTCGACCAGCACCGCGTCGGGATGGTCCGCCATCGCCCAGTCGAGGCGCGCCAGCCCGTCGGCGCTGGTGTCGCCGGAGACGCCGCCATTGATCACCTCGGCGGCGACGC
>JASHTP010000160.1 GCA_030040495.1 Alphaproteobacteria bacterium | reverse complement strand
GGGATCGTCGGGACCGGGCCTACTGGCGCTTTCCAGGACCCTTCGGCGCGCGCTCGACCGGACGGCGGGTCTTGCCGGCCGGCGGCGTCTTGTCCTGCTCGACGCCATGGCCAGGCACATCCGCGCGGCCAAGCGCAGCCTGCTCCTGAGACGCCGCGTGCGCGCGATCCTCGGGCTGGAAATGCTTGGCCTGGTGCGGGGGTCCTTTGCGGTTCCGGGCCTTGACTTCGCCAAGCTCGAAAGCGGCTCTTCGAGCGAAACCGGTCGGCCAGCGGGCGCGCCGGCCGGCCGATCAGGCCCTCGCGCGCTGCCGGCGCCGCTTGGCCTTCAGCTTGGCCTTGCGCTTGTTGGCGCGGATCTGCCTGCTCGACTTGACGGGTTGCTTCACCTTCGCCTCCGATCCCGGCCGGCGTCGAGACGGTCACCGCTCCGTCTCGCGCTCGGCGCGGCGTCTCTATGCTCTACCAGCGGGCCGCCGGCAAGCGGCTTTCAAGCGCCGGATCGGATCGTGCCGTTCCGGCGCCTCGATCGCGGGCACGCCCGGCCTTCCAGTCGCCGCCGATGAGCTGCATCGGGCCGCCTCCTCACCGTCGCCGGCCGCGGGCTCGATGCAACTTTCGTTGCCAATATCGAAATTCGGTTCTACATTGAGGTGTGAACCTTTGCGGGGCGGCGCAGAGATGCATGGTTCGTCGACGAACAAGATCGACATCGAGCTCGATCGGAAGGCCCGGATCCTGACCATCCGCATCGTCGGCGAAGTGACCGACGAGCGGGCGCTGCGGGAGATTCCGCGGATATGGCGGGACCATCCGGAGGTGCGCGACTGCGACTCCATCATCGATTTGACGCGCGACCACGGCGCCATCACCTGGGACGCCGTCACCGAGATCGCCAACAAGTGGCATGCGTTTGCCGGCGCCGCGGATATCGGCCGCCGAACGGCGGTGGTGGTGCGCAATGCGCTCTGGGAAACCATCGTCAGCGTCATCGCGATGCGGTTCCCGCGGCGGCGCTTCGATGCGTTTCGGACGATCGACGATGCTCGCCGGTGGCTGGAAGCGCCGGCCGAGCAGCCCCAGGCGACGAGCCCCCAGCCAGCCCCGGCCGCCGGTCTCGATCAGCCCTGACCTGCGGCCTCCCGGGCCGCCCGCCGGTCACGGCTCCTCGACCTCTGTCCGTCGGGGCGGCTCCCGGCAGGCGTGTCGCCGCCCGTCGTCAGCGCGTCTTCCCCGCCGGCGTCGCGGAGCGCGTTCGACCGGCATCGCGGCTTTCCCTATAAGCTCGGCAACAAGGGACGCGCCCGGCAAGGGCTCGTCGCGCATCGTCCTCGGGGAGGAAAAGCACATGGCGGCCTTCGATCCCATCGGCTCCCGCACCGTCGCGCTCGGCGAGCATCGCGAGCCTGCCTTCGTCCATGCCGAGCAGGCGGCGGCGGCGCGCGAGAAGCTCGCCGCCCGTCTGGCGCGGCGCAAGCGGCGGCCGAACATCCTGATCTTCCTGATGGACGATGTCGGCTGGGGCGATTTCGGCTGCTATGGCGGCGGCATCGCGGTCGGCGCGCCGACGCCCACTTTCGACCGCATCGCGCGCAACGGGCTGCAGCTCACCTCGTGCTATTCGGAGCCGAGCTGCTCGCCGTCGCGCGCCACCTTGCTGACCGGGCGGGTGCCGAACCGCCACGGGCTGCACCGGCCGCCGATGTATGGCGAGCCCGGCGGGCTGCAAGGCGAGATCACCGTGGCGCAGCTGCTCGCGGATGCCGGCTACGCGACCCAGGCGGTCGGCAAATGGCATGTCGGCGAGAACGTGGCCTCGCAGCCGCACAATGTCGGCTTCGACGATTTCTACGGCTTCCTCTCCGTCTCCGACATGTACACGGAATGGCGCGACCCGCATTTCTTCCCGGAGATCGTCTATTCCGAGGCGCGCACCGACTGGGTCAAGAACATGCCGTTCAACCGCTGCTTCGTGCACGCCAAGAAGGGCGGCGAGGCCGAGAGCGTCGAGGAGGTGACGATCCCGGTGCTGTCGCTGCTCGACGAGAAATGGTGCCAATACTCGATCGGCTTCATCGAGCGCATGGCCGGGGGCGACCGGCCCTGGCTGCTCTATCATTGCAGCCGCGGCGCGCATTTCGACAATTACCCGCATGAGCGCTTCCTCGGCAAGTCGCCGGCGCGCCATCCCTACAAGGACACGCTGCTGGAGCTCGACGAGATCGCCGGCAGGCTGATCGAGACCTTGCGGCGCACCGGGCAGCTCGAGGACACGCTGATCTTCGTCTCCTCCGACAACGGGCCGCATATGGAGACCTGGCCGGATTCCGCCTTCACCCCGTTCCGCTGCGCCAAAGGCTCGACCTGGGAGGGCGGCGTGCGGGTGCCGGGGCTGATGCTGTGGCCGGGCATGATCGAGGCCGGGCGCCAGAGCGACGGGCTGTTCGACTTCAACGACCTGCTGCCGACGCTGCTCGAACTCGCCGGCGAATCCGCGCGCGTGCCGGACGACCGCTACATCGACGGGATCGACCAGTCCTCGTTCCTGCTGGCGCCGGAGGGGCTGTCGAACCGCAAATACCATTACTACTGGCTGGGCCCGACCTTCTCCGGCCTGCGCTGCGGCGAGTACAAGATGGTGCTGAGCGCCACCAGCGACGACGACGGCGACGCCGCCGGGCCCGGCGGCTTCACCGGCGTGCTGCAGCGCTTCGCCTATGCGCGGCTCTACAACCTCTATCTCGACCCCAAGGAGACGCACAACTACATGACGCGCAAGCTCGCCTATGTCGAGGCGTTCCAGACCGGCATGCGCGCCCATCTCGGCAGCTTCAAGCGCTACCCGCCGAAAACGGTGATGGGGCTGAAGGCGCCGGATCCGCGGCGATCCTAGGCTGCGACAGACAGAGGCGTGCGCGGATCGGGGCGACGGATCCTGAGCGAGCGTTCGCCGAGGGACGGATCGAAGCCAGCCGGCGCCGGTTTGCCGATGGGGTGGGATCGCTGTAGCTTCGGGCGTCGGCTCGCGCGAGGAGGTCCCCATGCAAGGCGATACCACGGTGATCGAGCACCTCAATCAGATCCTCAAGAACGAGCTCACCGCCATCAACCAGTATTTCCTGCATTCCCGCATGCTGCGAAACTGGGGCGTCACCCGGCTTGCCGCGCACGAGCACGATGAATCGATCGACGAGATGAAGCATGCCGATCTCCTGATCGAGCGCATCCTGTTCCTGGAGGGACGGCCGGCGCTCACCCTCGCGCCGCTGCTCATCGGCCAGACGGTGCCCGAAATTCTCGACTGCGACCTCAAGCTCGAGCAAAAGGGCCTGGTCGATCTGCGTGCCGCCGTGGCGCAGTGCGAGGCCGTGCACGACTTCGGGACGCGCGATCTGCTGAGCGGGATTCTCGACGCCGAGGAGAAGGCCGTCGACTTCCTCGAGACGCAAATGCACCTCATCGAGAAGATCGGCGTCGAGAACTACATCCAGCTTCAATCGGCGGGCGCGAAGGCCGGCTCCGATTGAGCCGGCGACGGCGGCGGCACAAGTCGGAACCCATCCCGCTCCGGCGGACGCAGCCGGCGAACCCCCTCTCCCCCCGCACGCGGGCGGAGAGGGTTTCTGCGATCGCATCCAGCCAAGCGAAACGCGCCCTAGCTCCGCTTGTTCCAGGCGGGGACGGGATAGCGCGCCTTGCTCAGGAGCTTGTCGCTGTAGATCGGGACCACGTTGCCGTCCTGGATCTGGATGACGGTCTGCGGCAGGATGATCTGGCCCCGCTCGTCGAAATGGATGCGCGCGAAGAGGCTCGGGAAGTCGAGCCCGGCGATGGCGTCGCGCACCTTCTTGGGATCGAGCGAGTTCGCCGCCTCGATCGCCTTGACGAAGGTCTCGACGTCGGCCGCCGCCGAGGCGCCGTGATAGTCGGGATCGTAGCCGTATTTCTGCTTGTAGAGCGCGGCGAACTGCTCGGCGTCGCCGAACCACTCGTCCTTGAACGAGGGCGAAGGCAGCCACGAGGTCATGCCGAAGGCATACTCGGCGTCCTTGCCCAGCGCCTTGCGCAGATCCGCCGTCGGCACGCCGACGGTGAAGGAATAGAGCATCCTCGGGCTGACATCGAGGCTCTTCATCTGGCGGATGGCGTTGAGCACGTCGGGCTCGAGGCCGCCCCAGAGCACGATGTCGGGCTGCTTCGACTTGACCAGCGACAGGATCGAGGAGAAGTCGCTGCTGCGCGCCGCATATTGCTGGTCGACGACGATCGTCATCCCGGCCTTCTCGAGCAGCTTGCGCGTGCCCTTGGCCATCGACACGTCGAAGGCGTCGTCGGCGGAGACGAGCGCCACCGTCTGCGGCTTCGGCTCGAGCTTGCCCAGCATCTCGATGGTGCTGCCGAAATAGTCCTCCGCCGGCGGCAAGGTGCCGAAGATGAATTTGTAGCCGCGGGCGAAGATCTGGCCGGACGCGCCGCCGCCCTGCACCATCGGCACCTCGTACTTCTCGGCGACGGAGCTGTCGTCGAGCGCGTCGCTGCTGGAATAGGGGCCGAGCAGGAAATTCACCTTGTCGCGGGTGAGGAGCTCGACGTACTGGCGCACGCCGAGATTGGCGTCGGACTGGTTGTCGAGAATGTCGAGCGCGAGCTTGTAGCTCTCGCCGCCGAGCTTGACCCCGCCCTGGGCGTTGATGCGCTCGACGGCGAGCTCGTAGGCGTCGCGGTAGTAGCGCCCGGTATTGGCGAGCGCCCCGGTGAGCTGGAGGGCGGCGCCGAGGGTGATGGTCTTGGTTTGAGCCGAGGCCGCCGGCGCGAGGCCCAGCAGCAGCAGGACGGCGCCGGTCGCGGCAAGCATTCGCTTCATCTCAGATCTCCTCCGGGATCATGCTGATGGCGCCGCAAGGGCATTCGCTGGCGCAGATGCCGCAGCCCTTGCAGTAGTCGTAATCGAAGCGGTAGCGCTCGCCCGGCCCGAGCTTGACGACCGCGCCGTCCGGGCAGACGCCGTAGCAATTGTCGCATTCGAAGCAATTGCCGCAGGAGAGGCAGCGCCGCGCCTCGAAGAGCGCATTGCCCTCGTCGAGCGCGCCCTGCACCTCGTCGAAGGTGGATTGGCGCCGGATCAGGTCGAGCGTCGGCCGCACCGTCTTGGGCGCGTCGGAATAATACCAGGGGTTGAGCCGCTCGAAGGTCGCGTCGGCATGCTTCGCCGGCGGCGCGTAGACGGTGCCGCGCAGCCAGGCGTCGATGTGACGGGCCGCCTTCTTGCCGTGGCCCGCCGCGACGGTGACGGTGCGCTCGGCGGGCACCATGTCGCCGCCGGCGAAAAGGCCGGGATGGCGCGTCATCATGTCGGGGCCGACCTTGACCACGCCGTCGACGATCTCGAGCCCCGGCACCTTGTCGAGGAGCGAGAGGTCGACGTCCTGGCCGAGCGCCAGCACGACGGAATCGGCGGCGATGGTCTCGAGCTCGCCGGTGGGCTGCGGAAAGCCCTTCTCGTCCAGCACCATCTTCTCGAGCGTGATGCCCTGGGCGCCCGCCTGCCGGATGGTCGAGAGCCATTTGATCATCACGCCTTCCTGCAGCGCCTCCTCGACCTCGAAATCATGCGCCGGCATCTTCTCGCGGGTGCGGCGGTAGACGATGAGCGCCTCGGTGGCGCCGAGGCGCCTGGCGGTCCGCGCCACGTCGAGGGCGGTGTTGCCGCCGCCATAGACGACGACGCGCCGGCCCAGCATCGGCTTCTCCGCGCCTTCGAGGCCGCGCAGCAGGGAGACGGCGTCGAGGATGCGCGCGGCATCGCCGGCGGGAATATGGGCGCGCTTGGCGATGTGCGCGCCGACGGCGAGAAAGGCGGCGTCGAAGCCGCCCTGCCGCATCGCCGCGAGAATGTCCTCGACCTTGCTGTTGAGCACCAGCTCGACGCCGAGCTCGAGGATGCGCCGCACCTCCGCGTCGAGCACGTCGCGCGGCAGGCGGTATTTGGGAATGCCGAAGCGCATCATGCCGCCGGCGAGCGGGCCCGCCTCGCGGACGGTGACGCGATGGCCGAGCATGGCGAGATGGTAGGCGGCGGCGAGCCCCGACGGGCCGGCGCCGACGACGAGCACGCGCTTGCCCGAGGCGGCCGCCGGCGGGTCGAACTTCCAGCCGCGGCGGATGGCCTCGTCGCCGAGGAAGCGCTCGACCGAATTGATCCCCACCGCCTCGTCGAGCGTGCCGCGGTTGCAGGCGCCTTCGCAGGGGTGGTAGCAGACGCGGCCCATGATCGCCGGGAAGGGATTGTCGCGCACCAGGACGCGCCACGCCGCCTCGTACGCGCCGGCCTCGGCATGGAAGAGCCAGCCCTGGATGTTCTCGCCGGCGGGGCAGGCGCGGTTGCAGGGCGGCAGATTGTCGACATAGACCGGGCGCGAGGTGCGCCAGGAGCCGGTGTGGTTGGCGCGCGACGAGCCGGGATCGAGGGTGATGGCGAAGGGCTTGTCCATCAGCGTGCCCCCTCGTCGAGCAGGCCGTAGCGGCGGATGTTGCGGTCGGCGATCGCCTGGATGCGCGCGATGATCTCCGGGCGCGGCGTCGGCGCGAAGAGATGGGCGAAGCGGCGCTGCGGCTTCAGATACTCCTCGACCGGCAGCTTGCGGCGGATCTTGAGGATTCCGGTGACCTCGCCCTGCTCGGCCTCGAAGACGGGGAAGAGCCCGGTCTCCTTGGCGAGCCGCGCCAGCCTGATGGTGTCGTGCGCGGCGGCGCCCCAGCCCAGCGGGCAGGGCACGAAGATGTGGATGTATTTGGCGCCGCGGATGGCGATCGCCTTCGCCACCTTGTCCTCGAGATCGTGGAGATCGGCGACGGTGGCGGTGGCGACATAGGGAATGCCGTGGGCCATCGCGATGGCCGGCAAATCCTTGCCCTGGCCGAAGACGTTGCCCGGCGCGTCGCCGACCGCGGCGGTGGTCGCCGTGCGCGCCGCCGGCGGCGTCGCCGAGGAGCGCTGCACGCCGGTGTTCATGTAGGCCTCGTTGTCGTAGCAGATGTAGAGCACGTCGTCGTTGCGCTCGAACATGCCGGAGAGGCAGCCGAAGCCGATATCGGTGGTGCCGCCATCGCCGCCTTGCGCCACGACGCGGACGTCGCCGCGGTTCTTGACCTTCATCGCCGCGGCCATGCCGGTGGCGACCGCGGCGGCGTTGCCGAAGAGCGAATGGATCCACGGAATCTGCCAGGAGCTCTCGGGGTAGGGCGTCGAGAAGACCTCGAGACAGCCGGTGGCGTTGGCGGCGACGAGCTGCCGCCGCGCGGCGCTCATCGCGGCGTCGATGGCATAGCGCGCGCCCAGCGCTTCGCCGCAGCCCTGGCAGGCGCGGTGCCCGCAATTGAGCGAGTTGCTGCGCGACCGGTCGGACTGAACGGTGCGCTGCTCCGGCTTGAGCAGCCGGTTGCCGACGGTGTGGGTCCCGGTCTGATAGAATTTTATCGGCTGGTGCATGGCTCCCGCCTAGCGGATCTTGGCGCCGACGACGCCGACATTGCGCAGCACCGCCTCGGCGATCGGGCCGGAGCGGCGCACCTCTTTCTCGCGCGCGAGCACCTGGTCGACGACCGCGCGGTCGAGATCGAGGAAGTGGAGGCGCTCGAGCCTGCCGGCGGCGGCCTCGCCCAGCGCGCGCCGCAGGCTCGCCTTGGTGATGGGGCGCCCGCCCAGCCCGGCGATCACGGTGTAGCCGCGCAGATGGAGCCGCCCGGCCAGCGCCATGCGCACGTCGGTGGCGACGATGCCGCCGATGCCGATGGCGAGGCTCTTCTCGACGACGACATAGAGCTTCACCCGCGCCAGCGCGTCGCGCACCTCCCGGAGCGGGAAGGGGCGGAAGGTGGTGATGCCGAGGGCGCCGATCTTGACGCCGTCGGCGCGCATCTCGTCGACGGTGTCCTTGATGGTGCCGAGCACCGAGCCCAGGGCGATGACGGCGATCTCGGCGTCTTCCATGCGGTAGGGGCGGACGAGGCCGC
This sequence comes from Alphaproteobacteria bacterium, assembly GCA_030040495.1. GTDB lineage: Bacteria > Pseudomonadota > Alphaproteobacteria > ATCC43930 > CGMCC-115725 > DAHUYF01. The sequence goes on along the minus strand of JASHTP010000160.1, from coordinate 1,618 downwards.
CGGAATCGCGGCCGAACGCGGCCTTGAAGTCGCGCGCCAGCTCCGGCACCAGCTCGAGCGCCTGCAGCTGCTTGGCATGGGCGAGATAGCGGACCTCGGTGAAGGCCTCCGGCCCGACCATGGCGCCGATGGTGACGGGCTGGGCGGGGTCGAGCACCTGGCGCGGCTCGAAGGGCGGGAGATAGCGGTCGACCTGCTCCTGGCTCGGCAGCTCGAGGCGCTCATAGGCGTGGGTGAGGATGAAGCCGTCCATGCACACCATCGCCGGCAGCGACAGCTCCTCGGCGAGGCGAAAGGCCTGGATGTGCAGATCGATCGCTTCCTGGTTGGTCTCGGCGAAGAGCTGGATCCAGCCGCAGTCGCGCTGACTCATGCTGTCGCTGTGATCGTTCCAGATGTTGATCGGCGCGCCGATGGCGCGGTTGGCCACGGTCATGACCACGGGCAGGCCGAGGCCGGCGGCGTTGTAGACCGCCTCGACCATGAACAGCAGCCCCTGGCTCGCCGTCGCGGTGTAGCTGCGCGCGCCCGCCGCCGAAGCGCCGATCGCCACCGACATGGCGGCGAACTCGGATTCGACGTTGATGAACTCGCACGGCGCCAGCGCGCCGCTCTTCACCCGCTCGCCGAGCGCCTCGACGATGTGCGTCTGCGGCGAGATCGGGTAGGCGCAGATCACTTCGGGCCGGCACAGCGCCACCGCCTCGGCGACCGCGTGGGAGCCTTCGATCTGCTTAAGCATCGACCGTCTCCAGGGCGCGCCGCGCCGTCTCGTAAGCGGCGGTCGCGGCGGCGACGTTGCCTTGCGCGAGCCTGCCGACGAAGCGCTGCTCGATCGCCTTGAGCACCGAGGCCAGCGAAAACAGGCCGGAAATCGCGGCAAAGGCGCCGAGCAGCGGCATGTTCGGCACCGGCCGGCCGAGATGCTTCACCGCCAGCTCGGTCGCCGGCACCGTGCAGAGGCGCCGCACCTGATAGCGCTGGGCGAGATCGGCGAGGCCGAGCTCGGCGAAGCTCCGGCTGGTGTTGATGAGGACATAGCCGTCCCGGTGCAGCCCCGAGAACAGGTCGACCTGGTGCAGCAGGGTCGGGTCCTGGATGATCAGCGCGTCGGGCTCGAGGATCGGCTCGCGCAGCCGGATCTCCTTGTCGTCGATGCGGCAATAGGCGACGACCGGCGCGCCGGTGCGCTCGGAGCCGAAGCTCGGGAAGGCCTGGGCGAAGCGACCTTCGAGGAATGCCGCGATCGACAGCATCTCGGCCGCGGTCACCACGCCTTGCCCGCCGCGGCCGTGAATGCGGATCTGGAACATGGAGCGACATCCTCCCGCGCGAGGCGCGGCCGATCGGGCGAGTCGCTGCGGACCTTGCTCCGCTGCCCGCGCGGCCCCCGCCTTGGCGCGCTCTCCGCTGGTGCAGCAGCCTATCCGGCGCCGCGGGCGGCGCGTTGATGCAGATCAAGCGGGGTTCCGGCGATCCGCGCGCGGGCGCCGACCAAGGCGGGCCGGGAGCCGCGCACGGCTTCGCGCGCCGTCTCCGAAAGCGATCGGAGCCCGCTGATTTTGCAAGAAAATCCGCCAGCGCCGCGATCCCGGACCGGCGCTCCCGCAGACGCGCG
>JASHTP010000159.1 GCA_030040495.1 Alphaproteobacteria bacterium | reverse complement strand
GACCTGCAGCTGCCCGAGAACGCTTCGATCTACGCGACGCAAAAAGTCTCGGCAGCGGTGGACAAGCTGCTGAAAGGCGATCCGGACGTGGGCCATTGGAGCACCTATGTCGGTCAGGGCGCCGTGCGGTTCTATCTGCCCCTCAACGTCCAGCTCCCGAACGACTTTTTCGCTCAGGCCGTGGTCGTGACCAAGGGACTGCAGCAGCGCGAGCGAGTGAAGGCGAAGCTGGAGCAGGCGCTGGCGACGGAGTTTCCGAACCTCGTCGGACGCGTCTACCCGCTCGAACTCGGCCCGCCGGTGGGATGGCCGCTTCAATACCGGGTGAGCGGACCGGACACGGACCAGGTGCGCGCGATCGCGTTCAAGGTCGCCGAGGCCCTCGGGTCGGCCCCCGGCGCCCGCAACGTCAACTACAACTGGATGGAGCCGGCGCGCACGGTCAGGATCCGGGTCGACCAGGACGAGGCCCGCCTGCTCGGGTTGAACTCACAGGATCTGGCTCAGTCGCTGAACACGGTCATATCCGGCATCACCGCCACCCAGTTGCGCAGCGGGATCTATCTCGTCGACGTGTTGGTCCGCGCTTCGGCCGAGCAGCGCATGTCGCTGGCGACGATCCGGACGCTTCAGGTGCCGCTGCCGAACGGGCGAACCGTCCCGCTGAGCCAGATCGCCCATATCGACTATGGCCAGGAATATCCCATTGTCTGGCGTCGGGACCGGCTGCCAACGGTGACGGTGCAGGCCGACACCGCGCCCGGCACGCAGGCCGACACGGTCGTGAAGACGCTGGCACCGAGCATCGCGGCGCTGAATGCCGGCCTGCCGAGCGGCTACCACATCGATGTCGGCGGAACCGTCGAAGAGAGCCATAAGGCGCAGGCGTCGGTCGCCGCCGTCGTGCCCTTGATGCTCGTGCTGACGCTCACGGTGCTGATGATCCAGCTCCAGAGCTTCAGCCGGTTGTTCCTGGTGCTGAGCGTCGCTCCGCTGGGGCTCCTCGGCGTCGTCGCCGCGCTCCTCCTCTCGGACAGGCCCCTGGGCTTCGTGGCGCTCCTGGGTGTCCTCGCCCTCACCGGCATGATCGCGCGCAACTCGGTCATCCTCATCGACCAGGTCGAGAAGGAGAAGGCGCGGGGGCGTCATCCCTGGGACGCGGTCGTCGAGGCCACCGCGCACCGGTTCAGACCGATCCTGCTCACCGCTTCCGCCGCGATCCTCGGCATGATCCCCATCGCACCGACCATCTTCTGGGGTCCGATGGCCTACGCGATCATGGGCGGCCTCGCGGTCGCGACGCTTCTGACCCTCGTCTTCCTTCCGGCGCTCTACGTGACCTGGTTCCGGATCAAGAAACCTGATCCACAGGCACTCGCCGAAGCGCATCAGCAACTCAGAGCGGATCTTTCAGAACCACACTCGCTGGAGGCGTCATGAACATCGACCCGGCCCTCTTGAGCCCGGTTTCGGCGCTCTTTGGAGCCCTCATCGGCGGTGGCACGTCGCTGATCGCCGCCATCTATACGCAACGCGGCCAACACCGTCTCCAGCGCGTTGCCGGCGAGGTTGCGAAACGGGAGGCGGTTTATGCCGACTTCGTGATCCACGCGTCGAATTTGCTTCTGCGCGCCTACACAAATGATGAGATCGTGCTGAGTGGCGATGAGCAGCGCCTGATGGGGCTCATCAACCGCATGAGGTTCTTTGCTCCACGCAATGTTGTCGCCACAGCGGAGGCGGCGCTCAGAGCCATCATCGAGATTTCTCTGAAGCCGAGCATAGAGCTCCGACAGCTCGCGACACAGGCCTTGTCCCGGAGCCTCGATGATCCGCTTCTGGCATTCAGCCTCGTCTGCAGAGCAGATTTGGACAGCGTGCATCGAACGGTGGCATGACCGCGCTACTCGTCGTACCGCTTCGCGTTTCATCCTATATACCGCGATCCGTGCAACGGCGGACCAAATCCGTGCCGTCACTGGGGTGCCGGGCACACGGGGCTGCTAGGCGGATTTCACCGGATTTCACGCCGGGGCGTGGCGGTTCAAGTCCCTCCAGGGGCACCAAGCACGATCGTTGACTTTGGCGCGGCGCATCCGCTGCGGCGCTCCGCTCCCGTCGAACAGCGGGGGCCGGCACGCATGAATCGAGCTTGCGTCCTCGCGACCTCCGATGGATCGGATGTCCAAAAAATGCCCCTGTCGCTCCGCAACAGGTGGGGCCCAAGCTGCTCCAAGTGGCGAGGGGAACACCGTCGAATTCCGTTGCAACGCGCCACGGCGGAACCGAAGATCGCGGCCGCCGTTCGGGACGCGTTGAACAGGGGAAAGCTTATGCGCATCTTCCGCCGTCTCTTCGTGCTGCTGGCGCTTCTGCCTTTGGCGCTCGCCCTGCCGCGCGCCGGCGACGCGCAGGTCGTGGTGTCGATCACCGTCGCGCCGCCGCCTTTGCCGGTCTATGTCCAGCCGCCGCTTCCCGGTCCGGGCTGGATCTGGGCTCCCGGCTACTGGGCGTGGGGCCCCTATGGCTATTACTGGGTGCCGGGCACCTGGGTGCGGCCGCCGCGCGTGGGATTGTTGTGGACGCCGGGCTATTGGGGCTGGGCCAACGGCATCTATCTCTGGCACGCCGGCTATTGGGGTGCCCATGTCGGTTTCTATGGCGGCATCAATTACGGCTTCGGCTATATCGGCGCGGGATATTTCGGCGGCTTCTGGGAGCACGGCGCCTTCCACTACAATGCCGCGGTCAATAATTTCGGCGGCGTGCATGTCGCCAACATCTACCGCCAGACCACGGTCAACAACATCAACATCGCGCGCGCCGCCGCGGTGACGCGCGTCAGCTTCAACGGCGGAAGCGGCGGCATCGCCGCGCGGCCGACGGCGCAGGAAGAGGGTTTCGCGCGCGAGCCGCACGTCGCGGCGACGGCGCTCCAGCAGCGCCACGCGACCATGGCTCAGGCGAACCCCGCGCTGCGCTTCTCGGCCAATCACGGCCGTCCCGCGATCGCCGCCACGGCGCGGCCGGCCGCCTTCGGCGCCCACGGCGCTCAGCCCCATCACCCGCCGCCGCGAGGCCAACGCGCCGGCGCACAGGCGCGGCCGCACGGCGGTCAGCCGCCGCACAAGGCGCCGCCGAAAGGCGGCGGCGACCACCAGCGGCCTGAGCACGATTAGCGCGGCTTCCGCTGGGTTGGACGACCGCTGGCGACGCCTCGGACGAACCGGTGCACGGCGCGGGTGCCGCGCCAGCGGCCGGAGAATTACAAAGAATTCACGTGAAGGCAGGCGCGTCGCCCCGTCTAATCGCGCTCGACAGCCGGGGCGCCTCCGTGCTAATCGCGCTCGGCAAAAGCGACCAAGGCCTTAGAGAACACCGGGCGCGGCGACAGACATCGGCATTCCCAGGAGCAGCGGCGATCGATCCGGCGGGCCCCTTCGGCGGGCGCGGCGGCGAGCCGCCTGGGAGCAGCCGATACATCCCGTCGCAACAGGCCCGGGCTGGACAGGGAGAACGCACATGCGCGAGACATCATCACCCGTAACGCTTTGCTGCCGGCTGGCGACGCTGGTCGCCGCGGCCTGCCTCATCGCCGCGCCCATGGCCCATGCGGAAGGGCCGATCGTCATCGGCGCCTCGGCGTCCGAGACCGGACCGCTCGCGGTCGATGCCGGCTATCACCTGCACGGGCTCGAGCTCGGCATCGCCGAGGCCAACGCCCATGGCGGCTGGCTCGGCCGCAAGCTCGAGCTCAAATATTACGACGACAAGAGCGACCCCGGCACCGCGGTCAGGCTCTACACGCGCCTCATCACCGAGGACAAGGTCGACCTGGTGGTCGGCCCCTATTCGAGCGGCATCACCCAGGCGGTGGCGCCGCTCTTCAACAAGTATCAGCGCGTGGCGGTCGATCCCGGCGCCTCGCTGCCCGACATCTTCGTCGCGGGCAACGAGTGGAACATCCAGGGCATCGCCACCTCGACCGGCTATCTCGAGGGCATCCTGCCGCTCGCCAAGGAGCACGGCGCCAAGAACGTCGCGGTGCTGTCGCTGCAATCGGCCTACTCGCTGGCCTGCGGCAAGGCGCGCCACGAGCAGGCGGACAAGCTCGGCATGCCGGTGGTCTATGACACCACCTATGCGCTGCCGCAGCCCGACTTCTCCTCGATCGCGCTGGCGGTCAAGAACGCCAATCCCGACGTGGTCGTCGCCTGCTCCTATTATCCGGACTCGGTGGGCCTGACCCAGGCGCTGCAGCGCGTCGGCTTCGCGCCGAAGTTCCTCGCCGCGACCATCGGCCCGGCCGAGGCGCAATTCACCAGCGCGGTGGGCGCGCTCGCCAACCGCATCATCTCCAACACCACCTGGTGGCCGAGCCTGAAGACGCCGGGCAACGCCGAGTTCATCGCCGCCTACAAGGCGAAGTTCCACGAGGATCCCGACTATCACGCCGCCGCCACCTACTCGGCGATCGAGGCGCTCGGCGCCGCGGTCAAGGCGACCAAGTCGCTCGACCAGACCAAGCTGCGCGACTGGCTGATGACGCACGAGGTGCCGACGGTGGAGGGCATGTTCAAGGCCGGCCCGTACGGCATCGGCACGCAGTTCAAGCAGTACATGTTCCAGATCCAGAACGGCGACCGTAAGCTGATCTGGCCGAAGGATCTGGCGGAGGCCAAGGCCGAAGTCCCGTACACCGGGCACTGAGGCGGGCAAAGGGGGTCCGCTTCGTGTTCCTGCTGCTGCTGCAGCTGGTGGTGAACGGGGTTCTGCTGGGCGGCACCTACCTGCTGCTCGCCCAAGGGCTGAACCTCGTGTTCGGGGTGATGGGCGTCGTCAATCTCGCGCACGGCGCCATCATCACCTTGGCCGGGCTCTTCACCTTCTGGTTCGCCACCACCACGCATCTGAACCCGCTGCTGGTGCTGCCGATCGTCTTCATCGTCATGCTGGCGGCGGGCGCGGGGCTGCAGCGGGTGCTGATCGAGCCGATCGTCAATTCCGGCCGCAAGGCGGAGCTGCTGAGCCTGATGGTCACCTTCGGCCTCGCCTATGTGCTGGTCGAAGGCGCGCTCGACATCTTCGGCTCGGAATACGTGTCGCTGCCGGACCTGCAGACCACCTGGGTGATCGGCGGGCTCGCGGTGAACGAGGCGCTGGTCGTCGCCGGCCTGCTCGGCGCGGGAATCTCCGGGGCGCTGCAGGTCTGGCTGCAGCACACCGCGTCGGGCAAGACGCTGCTGGCGACCTCGCAGAACCAGATCGGCGCGCTGAGCTGCGGCATCGACGTCCGCCGCATGCGCGCCGTCGCCTTCGCCGTCGGCTCGGCGCTGGCGGCGGCGGCGGGCGTGCTGCTGATCCTGGTGATCCCGCTGGCGGCGCCGACCGCCGACACGCTCACCATCCTTGCCTTCGTCATCGTCGCGCTGGGCGGGCTCGGCGACTATCAGGGGGCGGCGCTGGCGGCGCTGCTGCTCGGCCTGGTGCAGTCCTTCGTGGGATATTATCTCGGCGGCAACGCCGAGTATGTGGTGCCCTATCTGCTGCTCATCATCTTCATGATCGTGCGGCCGCAGGGGCTGGGCAAAGCCGGCCGGCCGATCTGGAGCGAGAAGCGATGAGCGCCGAGGAGCGGCGGCTGCCGGCCGCCGGCGCGGCCGGCGCCCAAGGCCCGCGCCGCCGGCTGGCCGGC
>JASHTP010000158.1 GCA_030040495.1 Alphaproteobacteria bacterium | reverse complement strand
GATCGGCGCCCTTGAGCCCGGCCTGCGCCAGCGCCCGCTCGGCGGCCTCGACCGCGAGGTCCGAGGTCAGCTCCCCCGGCGCGGCGACGTGGCGCTGGCGGATGCCGGTCCGCTGCACGATCCATTCGTCCGTGGTGTCGAGACGCTGCGCCAGCTCGGCATTGGTGACGACCCGCTCCGGCAGGTAACCGCCGCAGCCGATGACCTCTGAACGGAAGCTCATCTCAAAGGGCGGCCGGCTGAGGCTTGTCGAGCGGCGCCTGCAACGCCGCGAGGGCGGCGACGCCGTCGCGGATCTTGTCGAGGAAGCCGTTGACCTTCATATCGACGGCGACGCCGATGGCGTTGGCGAAGCCCAACGCGTCCGACCCGCCATGGCTCTTCACCGCGATGCCGCCGACGCCGAGGAAGACGGCGCCGTTGTAGCGCCGGGGATCGATCCGCTCGCGCAGCTTCTTGAGCGCGCTCGCGGCGAAAATGTAGCCGAAGCGCGCGGTGAGCGAATGCCTGAAGGCGGCGCGCAGGAACTCGGTGAAGAGCCGCGCGGTGCCCTCCGCCGTCTTGACCGCGATGTTGCCGGTGAAGCCGTCGGTGACGATGACGTCGACGGTCCCCGCGGCGATGTCGTCGCCCTCGATGAAGCCGTGGAAGCGGATCGGCGAGCCCGGGCTGCGCAGCCGCGCCGCCGCGGCGCGCACCTCCTCGTGGCCCTTCAGCTCTTCCGAGCCGATGTTGAGGATGCCCACGGTCGGCTGCAGCAGCCCGAGCACGGTGCGGGCGAAGACGTCGCCCATCAGCGCGAACTGCACGAGATTGTCGGCGTCGCATTCGACATTGGCGCCGAGATCGAGCATCACGCTCTCGCCGCGCCGCGTCGGGAAGAACGAGGCCATCGCCGGCCGGTCGATCCCCGGCAGCGTCTTCAGCGCGAATTTCGCCATCGCCATCAGCGCGCCGGTATTGCCGGCCGAGACGACGCAATCGGCCTCGCCGTCGGCGACCGCGTCGATGGCGAGCCGCATGCTGGACCGCCGCCCGGTGCGCAACGCCACAGTGGGCTTGGCATCGCCGGTGACGACCTCGTCGGTATGGTGGACGGTCGCGCGCTGGGCGAGTCGCGGCAGCTTGGCGAGCAGCGGCTCGAGCTTGCCCTCGGCGCCGTAGAAGACGAACTGCACTTGCGGGAAGCGTTGCAAGGCGATGCTGGCGCCTTTCACCACCATATCGGGAGCGCGGTCGCCCCCCATGGCGTCGAGCGCGATGACGACCCCGTCGCTCATCGGCGCCGCACCGGGCCGGACGGCTTACGCCGTCTCCGCCGCGGTCGCCGTCACCTCGCGGCCGTCATAATGGCCGCAGGCGCCGCAGACATGGTGCGGGCGCTTCATCTCGCCGCAATTCGAGCACTCGACATAGCCCGGCGCCTTGAGCGCGTGATGCGCCCGGCGCATGTTGCGGCGCGACTTCGATACCTTTTTCTTGGGAACTGCCATGGACCCGGTCCGGAAATATCAAGGGGCGGAAGCGGCGAGTAAGTAGCGAAAAACGCACTGACTGGCAACTTATTTGGCGATTCCTTAAGCAGTCTTAACCCTTTTGCCGCCAGTTGGCGAGCGCGGCAAAGGGCGAGTCGGGCTTCGCCCCGGCATCGGCTTGCGGCGGCTCCTCGACCCCGGGAGCGCGCGGGAACGGGTCGATCGCCAGCGATAGCTGCTGCGCCACCGCTTCACCGATATCGATGACCCCGCCCGCCAGCGGCTCGACCAGCTCCGCTTCGCCGCTCAAGGTGACCTCGGCGGCCTCGTCCTGCGCCTCGCCAAAGAGCAGGGTGAAGCGGTCCTCGACCCGGCTCGCCACCGGCGCCAGCGTCACCACGCATTCCTGCACCACGTCGGCCGAGAGCTCGGCTTCCAGCCGAATGAGCCCGCCGCCGAGCCGCGCCAGCCGCACCCGCGCCTCGAACCGGTCGAGGGCGAGGAGCGAGAAGCGCTGCGCCAGCGCCGCGCGCTCCTCCGCCGTGGCGCTGATCTCGTGCACCGTCTCGCCCGGCGGCAGCCGATCGACGGCGACGGGGCGGGAGAATTCGCTCACGGCGCCACCGCGGCGAAGCCGACCTCGCCGGCGAGCAGCGCCGCCAGCGGCTCGGCCGCGAGCGCCGCCGCCTGGCGCTCGACATAGGAAGCGGCCCGGGCGAGCTGCGCCTCGCTTGGCGCCGCGGTGCCGTAGAGGTTCCGGCGCAGCGCGGCGGCGAGCGCCGCCCCATCGGCGAGGCCTTTTTCGTAGGCGACGATGCGACCATAGAAGCCGGCCGCCATCGCCTTGACGCGCCGGCCGACGCCGAGATCGCCAACCCCCATCTCGCGCAACGCCCGGTCGAGATCGGCGAACATGGTGTCGAAGAGAAGCTGGGCGAAGGCCTCGCTCGCGGCGCGCTCGCGCTTCAGGCGGTTGAGCACGAGGAAGGCGTGCAGCGCCAGCAGCTCGAAACGCCCGTCGAGCGTGTCGGGTACGCCCCAGT
>JASHTP010000157.1 GCA_030040495.1 Alphaproteobacteria bacterium | reverse complement strand
AGTTCGGCTCGCCGCCCTGCGGCTGGATCTTCGCCATCCAGGTCCGGCCGAAGGGCCGTCAGAAGGGCGTCGGCACGCGGCTCTTCGACGCGATCTGCGACCGCTTCCGCGACGCCGGCGTGGTCAACGTCCGCACCATGCTGGCGCGCGACAACACCACGATCCTGTCGTTCTTCCGCAGCCAGGGCATGATGGCGGGGCCGTTCATCGAGCTCGAGACCACGCTCGACTGAGGAGGGACGAGCGCGCATGAAGCTGCAGAAGGCCACCTGCTTCGCCCTCTACGCCGTGCTCGAGCTGGCGGCCGATCCCGCGCGCCAGCTCGCCGCGGCGGAGATCGCCGAGAAATACGGCATCTCGCTGCACCATCTCGCCAAGGTGCTGCGCGATCTCGGCCGCGCCGGCATCGTCGATTCCGCGCGCGGCGTCGGCGGCGGCTACCGCTTCGCCGGCAATCCCAGGCGGCTCACCCTGATGGACGTGATCGAGCTCTTCGAGCCGATCGAGGCGGAGGCGATGAGCGGCGACGATCCGCGGCCCAACACCGACGCCGGGCGCGCGCTCCGCCTCGTGCTCGCCGAGATCGACGAGCACGCGCTTGCCACCTTCCGCTCGATCACCATCTCCACCATGCTGAAGATCATCGCCGAGCGCCCCTGGACGGCGGCGCTCGGCGAGCGGCGCCCGCGCAAGAAGGCGGCGCGAGGCTGAGGGAGAGAGGCGAGAAATGGCGGAAAGTGCGACCCCGGCCGAGATCGACGAAGTCTTTCTGCGCCCCGGCCGCTTCGTCGACAGCGACGATCCCGGCATCGTCGCCTTCGCCGCGCGCGTCGCCGGCGCGACGCGCGAGCCGGCGGCGGCCGCGGTCAAGCTCTACTACGCCGTGCGCGACGAGATCCGCTACGACCCCTACAGGCCCTACGGCGATCTCGACACCTATCGCGGCGGCGCGGTGCTGGCGACGGGGCGCGGCTATTGCGTCGGCAAGGCGGCGCTGCTCGCGGCCGCCGCCCGGGCGCGCGGCATTCCCGCGCGGCTCGGCTTCGCCGATGTCCGCAACCATCTCGCGACGCCGCGCCTGCTGCAGCTCATCGGCAGCGACGTCTTCATCTATCACGGCATCACCGAGCTGTGGCTCGAGGGCCGCTGGGTGAAGGCGACGCCCACCTTCAATTCGAGCCTGTGCGAGAAGTTCGGCCTGCGCGCGCTCGAGTTCGACGGCAGGAGCGACGCGCTGCTCCATCCCTTCGCTCGCGACGGGCGGGCGCATATGGAGTATCTGCGCCAGCGCGGCAGCTATGCCGACGTTCCCATCGACATCATCATGCCGGCGATGCTGGCGGCCTACCCGCGCCTGGCCCGGCTCGCCTCCGGCGAGCGCGGCGACTTCGCCGAGGAAGCGGAGCGGCAGGGGTGAGGCGCGCGGCGGCCTGACCGGGCGGGGCTCTGCGACCTCGCCTTTGCCGAGAGGCGCACGCCGCGCTTGCGCGAAATCGTCACGGACCAAGAGCGAGGCGGCGGCACAACAAAGCCGCTGGAACCAGCGGTTTTCTGCGGCTTCGAATGGAGCGGGCGAAGGGATTCGAACCCTCGACCCCAACCTTGGCAAGGTTGTGCTCTACCCCTGAGCTACGCCCGCGCCCCGGAACGAGGCGGGCATCATACAAAGGCGCCGCTCCTTTGCAAGTCCGCCCCGGTTTGAACTCGTCGCATTCGCGCGCCACTATTCCGCCATGGCCCGCGCCGCCCTCATCGCTTTGCTGCCGCTCGCCCTCGGCCTCGCCGGCTGCGGCGTCAAGCTGCGCGAGGAAAGCCTGCTCGACCGCTGCGGCGGGCTGATGCAGCAGGCCTTTCCCGGCGGCAACATCGAGGTGACGAAGAAGCAGCTGGTGCCGCAGGAGACGCAGAGCTTCGCCACCACCATCGTCGCCGCCGAAGGCCGTCGCCGCGATCTCGCGCCGGGCCCGGTGCCGCTGCGCGCCGTCGCCGTCGAATGCCGCTTCGACGACGGCATCCTCACCGGCTTCCGCTGGACCAAGGGCCCGTTGCGCTGACCCGATGCCGGCCACTCCCGACGAGCTCTTCGCCCGCCTCGACGCGCTCGGCATCCGCCATGTGACCCATCGCCATCCGCCGCTGCACACGGTGGCGGAATCGGTGGTGCTGCGCGGCAGCCTGCCGGGCGGCCATTGCAAGAGCCTCCTTCTCCGGGACCGCAAGGGCGGGCTCTGGCTCGTCATCGTGCTCGAGGACCGCCGGCTCGACCTCAAGGCGCTGGCGGAGCTGCTGGGCGCGCCGCGCTTCTCCTTCGCCAGCCCGGAGCTGCTGTGGGAGGCGCTGGGCGTCACCCCGGGCAGCGTCACGCCCTTCGCGCTGATGAACGACCGGGAGCACCGCGTCCGCGTCGTGCTCGACGCCGAGATGCTGCGCCGCGACCCGCTCAACTACCACCCGCTGGTCAACACCGCGACCACCGCCATCGCCGCCGCCGATCTCGGCCGTTTCATCGCCGCCTGCGGGCACGAGGCGCGGGTGCTGGAGCTCGCCGGCATCGACCGCGCGGAGGGCTAAGCCGCCGCTTGTCAGGACCGGCTGCGGCCGCCATCTTAGGGGTAAATTTGGGGAATAGACGCGCATGGAACCGATTCTCGGCGGCGCCGCCGCCCCGGCGGACACGGCCAACCTGGTCAAGAACGGCTCGACCGCCACCTTCATGGCCGACGTGGTCGACGCCTCGCACGATACGGCCGTGGTGGTCGATTTCTGGGCGCCCTGGTGCGGCCCCTGCAAGCAGCTCGGCCCGGCGCTGGAGAAGGCGGTGCGCGACGCGCGCGGCGCCGTGCGCATGGTCAAGATCAACATCGACGAGAATCCGGAGCTGGCGCAGCAGATGCGCATCCAGTCGATCCCGGCGGTCTATGCCTTTAGGGACGGCCGCCCGGTCGACGGCTTCGTCGGCGCGCTGCCGGAAAGCCAGGTGAAGCAGTTCGTCAGCCGGCTCGCCGCCGGCGCCGCCGCCGCCGCCGGCCCGTCGCCGATCGAAGAGGCGCTGGCGCTGGCGCAGGAGGCGCTGCAGGCCGGCGACAGCGCGCGCGCCGCCAACATCTACACCCAGATCCTGCAGCACGAGCCCGCCAATCTCGACGCCATCGCCGGCCTCGCCCGCCTCGCCGTCGCGCGCAAGGACTTCGCCAAGGCGCGCCAGCTGCTCGACCGCGTGCCGAAAGAGAGCGCCGGCCATGCCGAGGTGGCGGCGGCGCGCGCCGCGCTCGAGCTGGCCGAGGCCGGCCAGAAGTCGCAGGGCGCGGTCGGCGAGCTGCGCCAGCGGCTCCAGCGCAACGCCGGCGACCATGAGGCGCGCTACGAGCTCGCCTCGGCGCTCTTTGCCGCGGGCGAGCGCGGCCAGGCGGTGGACGAGCTCCTCGACCTCGTCAAGCGCGACCGCAAATGGAACGACGAAGCGGCGCGCAAGCAGCTGGTCAAGTTCTTCGAGGCGATGGGCCATGGCGACCCGCTCACCGTCGCGGCGAGAAAGCGCCTCTCCTCGATCCTCTTCTCATGAGCTCGCCCTTCGCTCCCGGCTTCGCCGAGCTGCCGGAAAGCCTGCCGATCTTTCCCTTGACCGGGGTCCTGCTGCTGCCGCGCGGACGGCTGCCGCTCAACATCTTCGAGCCGCGCTACCTCGCCATGACCGAGGACGCGCTCCGGGCCGAGCGCCTCATCGGCATGGTCCAGCCGCAGGACGGCGCCGGCGACGCCGGCGAGCCGCCGGTCTACCGCACCGGCTGCGCCGGACGCATGACCGCGTTCAGCGAGACCGAGGACGGGCGCTATCTCATCACCTTGACCGGGCTCGCCCGCTTCGACATCGCCCGCGAGCTGCCGCGTGACCGGCTCTATCGCCGCGTCGTGCCGGACTGGCAGCCCTATCGCGACGATCTCGAGCCGGAGGCGGCGCCGATCGACCGCGCCCGCCTGCTCAAGGCGCTGAAGCCGTTCCTCGAGCGCCACGGCGTCGTCGCCGACTGGCCCGCGGTCGAGGCGACGCCGGACGACCGTCTCGTCACCACCGTCGCCATGGTCGCGCCGTTCCGTCCGTCGGAGAAGCAGGCGCTGCTCGAGGCGCGCGGCCTCGCCGAGCGGGCGCGGCTGCTGACCGCGCTTGTCGAGATGTCCGCCCACAGCGTCGCCGAAAGCGCCGAGGGCGCGCGCCACTGAGCGAGGAAGACCGCGATGGCCGATCACGCTCCCGATATCGACCCGAGGCTGCTCGAGATCCTGGTCTGCCCGCTGACCAAGGGGCCGCTGCGCTATGACCGCGCGGCGCAGGAGCTGATCAGCCCCGAGGCGGGCCTCGCCTATCCCATCCGCGACGGCATTCCGATCATGCTGGTCGACGAGGCGCGGCCGCTCGAGGATGCCGAGAAGGCGAAGCTCAAGGACGCGCCGCCCGCGCCCGCGTCGTGAGCGAGGCCGGCAGCGCGCCCTGGCCGGTCGAGATCCGCCTGAAGCGGGCGGAGAAAGCGCTCGAGATCGCCTTCGAGGACGGCGCGCGCTTCCGCCTGCCGGCGGAATATCTGCGCGTCGAGAGCCCCTCGGCCGAGGTGCAAGGCCACGGGGCGGGCCAGAAGACGCTGGTCCATGGCCGCGCCGAGGTGGCGATCATCGAAGTCGAGCCGGTCGGCAACTACGCCGTGCGCCTCGTCTTCGACGATCTGCACGATACCGGCATCTATTCCTGGACCTATCTCTATCAGCTCGGACGCGAGCAGGAGCGCCGCTGGGCCGACTACGTCGCCGCGCTGGCCGCCGCCGGCCTCACCCGCGAGCCGAAAAGGGGGTGACCGCTTGTGGCCGGCGGTTCGCGCCAGGACAGATGCCATGCTCCCTTTCGCCTCACCCTGAGCTTGGCGCGAAGCGCCATGTCGAAGGGCGCAGGATGGCCATGCAGCCGTCGTGAGCGCCTTCGTTTACATACTGCGCTGCGCTGATGGCTCATAGTACGTCGGCAGCACCCGCGCATCCCTCGAGGAACGCGTCGCGCAGCACGATGCCGGCACATTTGGCGGCTACACCGCGCGCCGGCGGCCGTTGAAGCTGGTCTTCGCCCAAGAGTTTCAGCGCATCACCGACGCAATCGCGGCCGAGCGTCAGCTCAAGGGATGGAGCCGCGTAAAGAAGGAAGCGCTGATTCGGGGCGACTATGCGGCCCTGCCTCGACTTGCCTGGGGATGGGTGAAAAAAGAACCTGGATAAGCGCCGCGCGTCCTTCGACATGCGCGCTGCGCGCGCAAGCTCAGGATGAGGCGATTTTCATTCCTCCATCAACAGGCTTCCTACCCACGGGCGTACGCAAGCCATTCGGAGAGCCGACGAGCCCGGTCACACTTTCAGCAACCTCGCCGCGGTGCCGTGCAGGACCAGCTGGCGCTCTTGCGCGCTGAGGCCGAGCTCGTCGACGAAGGCGACGGGCTCTCTGTAGCCCATGTCGAAGCAGTAGTCGCTGCCGAGCATGACGCGGTCGATGCCGACCTCGTCGATGACGAACTTCATGATCTTCTTGGAATGCGCCACCGTGTCGTAGGTGAAGCGGCGCAGATAGTCGCTCGGCGGTCGCTTCAGATGCGCCAGCTCCTTGCGCACCGTGGCGCCGTGATCCCAGCGGCCGATCAGCATCGGCACCACGCCGCCGGCATGCGGCAGGCAGACCTGCAGCTCGGGGAAGCGGTCGAGCACGCCGCCGAAGATCAGATGCGCGCAGGCGACGGTGGTGTCGAGCGGGTTGCCGATGATGTTGGCGAGGTAGAAGGGCTTCAGCCGGTCGCTGCGGTCGAGCGTCTTCAAGGGATGGAGGAAGACCGGAAGCTTCTCCGCCTCGATGCGCGCGAAGACCGCGGTAAAGCGGGGATCGTCGAGATCGCGATCCTCGATGTTGGTGCCGAGATAGACGCCGCGGATGCCGGGGAGCCGGCTTGCGCGCGCGAGCTCTTCGACCGCGCGGTCGGGATCGCCCATCGGCAAGGTGGCAAGGCCGACGAAGCGCTCGGGATGGGCCTGGTGCGCGGCGCTCGCGGCGTCGTTCCAGGCGCGCGCCAGGCGGTGCGACAGCTCCGGCGGCGCCCAATAGAGCATCGGCGCGGTGAGCGACAGCGCATGCATCCGCACGCCCTGCCCGTCCATCTCGGCGAGCCGGAGCTTCAGGTCGGTGAACTTCGCCGCGAAATGCACGGGACCGATGAAGAAACCGTCGGCGGCCGGGCGGTAGTCGAAGCCGAACGGCTTGCCCTCGCGGCCGATGAGATCGAGAA
>JASHTP010000156.1 GCA_030040495.1 Alphaproteobacteria bacterium | reverse complement strand
GGCATAGAGGCTCGGGCTGTGGCCGAGCCACAGCCCGTAGACCACGGGATAAGCGACAAACCCCAGGAACAACGCGACGTAGGGCACGGTGAAGGCCACCGCCCAGGTGAATTCGGAGCCGATGAGCCCGGCGCGCCAGGCGCGCCGGTGGACCCGTTTGCCCGGGAATGCCCGCGTGGACAGTGCCCGGACCGCCTGGAGATAGGTTGCCGCCATCGTCGCCCCTCAGCTCTGCGCGATCGGATATCGGGCGAGGACGGACGCGACCTTGGTCAGCGCCGTCTTTGCCGCCGCCTGCGGCGTCGCGCCGTTGCGCAGAATGTCGGCGATGGCGACGCCCCAGATCTGTTGCGCGTTCACCTCGGCATAACCGGGATTGAAGATCGGGTAGCTGACGACCGTCGGGCTCACCAGCCCTTCCGTCACATAGGCCAGCCGATGCGGGTCCTTGGGATCGAGCCAGAAGGCGTCGGTCTTGAGCAGCCCCGGCATCACCGGCAGCCAGCGGCCGAGCCCAGCCTTGAGGTAGGCGTTGGTCACCTGCGGCTGGACCACGTATTTGAGGAAGTCCTTGGCCACCTCGACATTCTTGCCGCCTTTCGGGATGAAGGCGCCGTCGACGAGCAGCTGCGCCGGCGTCGGCTGGCCCGAATTGTCGAGCGGCAGGCCGAGGGTGGTGATGTCGTCATAGTCTGCCTTGTTGTGGTAGAGCGCGAGCTCAGTCGAGATCGTGCCGTCGAGATCCATCACGATCTGCTTCGCGTGGAACGCGTTGTTGTCGTCGGCGTCGTTCCAGCTGACGGCCCCGGGTGGAACGTAGCCGCCCTTGACCGCGTTGGCGATGTAGGCCAGCGACTTGATCACCGCGTCCTCGACCTTGGGATCGTCGAGATGCGCCCGGCCGTCCTGGGTGACGATGCCATTGCCGCCATTGGCGATGAGGAAGGCGTGGAATGTGTTGTTCCCGTCGGCGGGTCCCGCGGTGGTCGGCTGCAGGCCCAGCGAATAGACGCCGCGCATCCCCTGGTCGCGCAGCTTCTGCTGCATCGGCTTGAAGAAATCGAAGAAGGCGTCCCACGTCTTCGGCGCGTCGGCGAGCTTGTAGCCCGACTTCTCGACCAGCGAATTCCAGACGTGAAACGGCAGCACCCCCGCCTTGAACGGGGCGAGGTAGAAGCCGCGCTTCTTTTCGACGCTGTTGTAGAACTGGGCGGCGAGATAGGCGGTGGGCAGGTAGTTCGCCTTCTGCGTCTCCACCACGTCGCTCACATCGACCAGCTTGTCGTGCCAGGCGTTCTGCGGGATGACGGTCTGGTTGGCGATGTCGTGCGACATCACGTCCGGAACCTCGCCGCTGGTGATCGCCGAGACGATCTTCTGCATCAGCGGCGCGAACGGGATGAGGCTGTAGTCGATCTTGTTGCCGCTGGCCTTTTCATAGTCGGCGACCATGCTGCGGAAGGAGGCGTCCTCTTCCGGCACGAAACCCTGGGTCCACCATACTGTCGCTGTCTTGGCTTCCGCCCGGGCGATATAAGGCCGCGCCAATGCGCCGGCCGCCGCGAGGCCCAGGGACGTACGAAGCACCGATCGCCGGCTCACCATAGGCATGGCCGTCTCCCTCCCCGTTGGGTGTTGGCGCCGTTGCGCCGATCGCTCTGCTTCTTGTTGGGCCAGCGTAGCTTTCTGCTTCTTTTGCTGGCGAGGATAGCTTATAGACATCGGCCCCTTGCCGTCAAACCTTACTGCACCGGGGCCGCGCGGAATCGGCTGGCGATTCGCCCGTCGCGAGCCCACATCACGAGTCCGGCCGCGGCCGGTGAAGCCGGTCGGCGAGGGGCCAGCGCCAGAAGCGTGCGGGATCTCGAGCGCGCCCCGCATCCCCACCGCGCCGGATAGCCGCCGGAGGTAACGCTTCGGCGCCGGAGGCGACGGGCCCGGCCGCGAGGGCCCGTCGGCCGCTGGCACGGCGAAAATGCCGATAAAAGAACCCGGGGTTGCCACAAATCGGCCAAGCTTCGCCCGCACCATCCTCCCGGTCCGCTACGGGAGAAGACGATGGAAAGTTGGAATCCATTGCGCTGCGAGCCGAGCCTCGAGGAGCTGCTCGGCGACGAGATGATGGGCGCGGTGACGCTGAGCGCCGGCACCGACCGCAAACGCCTGCGTGCGCTGCTGAGCGACGTGGCCGGCCGGCTTCCCGCCGAACGCTTCGCCGGGCTCAGGCCGCGTTGCGCGTCGCCGGCAGGGCGCGGCTGTCGGCCAGCGGCAGGGTGAAGAGCGCCCTGAGACCGGGCTCATTGTCCTCGAGCCAGGCATCGCCGCCATGGAGCCGGGCCACGGCGCGCACCAGGCTGAGGCCGAGGCCGTTGCCTGGGGTGCTGCGGCTGCTCTCGAGCCGCACGAAGCGGTCGAACACCGCCTCGCG
The DNA here is from genome assembly GCA_030040495.1 of Alphaproteobacteria bacterium. Classification (GTDB taxonomy): domain Bacteria; phylum Pseudomonadota; class Alphaproteobacteria; order ATCC43930; family CGMCC-115725; genus DAHUYF01. The sequence continues at coordinate 4,070 of JASHTP010000156.1, read as the reverse complement.
CCGGTCGGCCGGCACGCCGGGGCCGCTGTCCGCCACCTCGATTCTTGCCATGCCGACGAGGCGGCGGGCGCGCAGCGTCACCCTGCCGTCGGGAGCGTATTTCAGCGCATTGTCGAGCAGGTTGGCGATCGCCTGCGACAGCAGATGGCGGTCGCCGTGGACGGCGATGCCGGGATCGATCTCGACGGCGAGCGCCAGCCCCTTGTCGTCGGCCACGGGCTCGTAGAGCTCGGCCACCGAGCGGGCGACCTCGGCGAGATCGACCACCGCCATGGTCTCGCGCCGCGAGCCCGCCTCCGCCTCGGCGATGCTGAGGAGCGCGTTGAAGGTCGCCAGCAAATGGTCGGCCTCGGCGATGGTCTCGCGCAGCGCCTCGCCGTAGCGCGCGGCGTCCGGCCGCTCGAGCAGCGTCACTTCGAGCCGCGCGCGCAGCCGCGACAGCGGCGTGCGCAAATCGTGCGCGATGTTGTCGGCGACCTGGCGCATGCCCAGCATCAGCCGCTCGATGCGGTCGAGCATGGCATTGAGATTGCCGGCGAGCTGGTCGAATTCGTCGCCGCTGCCGGTGAGCGGCACGCGCTGGGTGAGGTCGCCGCGGATGATGCGCTCGCTGGTGCGGTTCACCGCCTCGACGCGGCGCAGCATGTGCCGCGTCATGAACAACCCGCCGGCGACGCCGAGCGCCACCGTCAGCAGCGCCGCCCAGGCCAGCGTGCGGGTGATGCGGCCGCGGAAGGCCGAGGCGTCGCGCAGATCGCGCCCGACCAGCAGACGGAAACCGTCATGCAGCACGAAGACCGAGGCGATCGCGGTGCTCGAGACCGGGCCGTCGCGGGTCTTGATGTCGACCGGGAAGCTGATCCAGCCCGGCCGGATCTGGCGCGCGCGCGGCCAGGCGTTGAGGTTGCCGGCGATCGGTTGCAGCGCCGGGTCGGTGATGAGATAGAGCGCCGATCCGCCATGCGGCGTCGTGCTGCGGCTGTGGATGATCTCGAGCAGACCAGCGAGGCCGCGGTCGGCATATTCCTCGCGCAGGCCGGTGATCTCCGCGTCGATCGTCGTCTCGGTCTGCCGTTCGATGAAGTCGGCGGTGGAGAAATAGATGAAGGCGAGCAGCGCCAGCACCGAGGCGGCGAAGAGCGCGAGATAGAGCGCCGCGAGGCGGAAGGCGTTGGTGCGCAGCAGGCGGGTCATGGGCGCCGCGCTATTCCGGGCGCAGGCAATAGCCGGCGCCGCGCACCGTGTGCAGCAGCGGCTTGGCGAAGCCCTTGTCGATCTTCTGCCGAAGCCGGCTCACATGCACGTCGATGACGTTGGTCTGCGGGTCGAAATGATAATCCCAGACATTCTCCAGCAGCATGGTGCGCGTCACCACCTGGCCGGCATGGCGCATGAGGAACTCGAGCAGGCGGAACTCGCGCGGCAGGAGCTCGATCTCCTGGCCGCCGCGCGCCACGCCGCGGGTCAGCAGATCCATCTCGAGGTCGCCGACCCGGAGCTTCGTGGCCGCGGCACTGCCGCTGCCGCGCCGCAGCAGGGCCTCGATCCGGGCGAGCAGCTCGCGGAAGGCGAACGGCTTGACGAGATAGTCGTCGCCACCGGCGCGCAGCCCCTTGACCCGGTCGTCGACGGCGCCGAGCGCGCTCAGGATCAGCACCGGCGTGCGCACTTCGGCGGCGCGCAGCGCGGCGATGAGCGCGAGCCCGTCCATCCCGGGCAGCATCCGGTCGACGATGAGCGCGTCATAGTTTCCCGAGCTCGCCATGAAGAGCCCGTTGCGGCCCTCGGCGGCCTGGTCGACGACATAGCCGCTTTCGGAGAGCCCTTTGGCGATATAGGCCGCCGCCTCGCGATCGTCCTCGATGACCAGAAGCTTCATGCCACCTGTTTCCCCCAAGACCATAGCCGCAGCGCGCCGGGGGCGGAAGGGGAAGGGAGCGGCGCATGAGGCGCTGCGCCGAGCGCGGTGCCGGCTGTCCGCAGAGCCCGGACGGCGCCGCCCGCCGTGCGGTCTCCCTCCTCATCGTCGCGGACGAAACGTTGCTCGCGACCCACATCCAGCAACTGCTCGAGGCCGCCGGCTTCGCCGTCGCCGGCATCGCCTCGTCGGGCGCGGAGGCGGTGCTGCTCGCCGGCGCCGCGCGCTGCGATCTCGTGCTCGTCGATCTTGCGCTGGCGGGTCCGTTGGACGGGCGCCAAACCGCGCTCCAGCTCGGCCGCCGCTTCGGCCTGCCGGCGCTTTTCCTCGGTCCCGCCGGAGAGGCGACGGCGCCCGCCGGCGATGCCGGGGCGCTCGGCTATGTCGAAAAGCCGCTGCGTCCGAGCCAGCTCTTCAACGCGCTGCAGCAGGCGCTGGCGCAGCTCGGACGGGAGGGCGGCGGCGCTGGCTAAAGCGCGCCGCCGCTTTCATCCGCATACCCGGCCGTGACCGTGAAGTCGGCCGAGGCCGCAGACCGCTCGCCCTCAAGTCAGCGTGATCCACAAAGCGGCGATCCAGCCGACCGCCAGGATCAGCGCGCCTTGCGCGTCGAGCCCTCTTTCCTGCGCTTTCGCCTGCGTTTTTGCCGGCATGGGACTGCCTCCTTCTGCGCCTTGACCGAAGGAGGCTAGCAAAAGAACAAAACAGGAACAAGCCCTGTCTCAGGCCAGCCTTCCTGCTTGCGGCAGGGGCGGCAGGTGGGGCGGGGCAAGCGCCCAGGCGATCGCCTGCTCGAGCCGGTCGTTGCCCCAGAAGAGCTCGCCGCCGACCAACATGCTCGGCGCGCCAAAGACCCCGCGCGCGACCGCCGCTTCGACTTGGGCGAATAGGCGTGCCTTGTTGGCGGGGCTTTGCGCGTGCGCCAGCACCGGCCCCGCGTCGCGGCCGAGCTCGGCGATGACGGCGCCGATCACCGCTTCGTCGCCGATTTCGCGATCTTCGGCGAAGTTGGCGCGGTAGGCGGCGCGCGTGAAGTCCGGCCCCCAACCCTCGTCGATGGCGATGAGCGCGACGCGGGCGGCGATGAGCCCGTTGCGCGGATAGGCGGAAGGGGTGCGCAGCGGCAGGCCCGCGCCGTGGCAGAGGCGCTGGACGTCGCGCCAGCGATAGCGGCGCTGCGCCGGGCTCGGATTCTGGTAGGGCGAGCTGTCATGGGGGCGCGCCTTGAAGATCGGGCCGAGCAGGAACGGCCGCCAATCGATGCGGATCGGCTTGCCCGCCGCCAGACCTTCGATGCGCGACGCCGCGACATAGGCGTAGGGGCTGGCGAACTCGTACCAGAACTCGATCGCCGTCGCATTGCCGCTCGCCTCTTTCATAGCGAAACCTTATCGTAGCCGCGCCATGACAGCCATGCTCCAAGATCGCTTCTGGCCTGCCGAAGGCGCAGGCGGCGCGATCCGTCCCGAGCGCCATTTCGGCGGCCGCCGCTTCCGCTGCTTTGCCGAACGGCCGCCCAGCATCGACGCGCTCTTCCGCGCCACTCTCGCACGCCGCGCCGGCGAGGAGGCGCTGGTCGCCGGCGAACGCCGCCTTACTTATGCCGAACTCGACCGTCTCGTCGACGCCATGGCCGGCAATCTTGCGGAGCGCGGCATCCGCGCCGGCGAGCGCGTGGCGCTGCTGCTCGGCAATTGCCCGGAGTTCCTAATCGTCCTTCTCGCCTGCGCCCGTCTCGGCGCCGTCGCCATGCCGATCGGCACGCGCCAGAAAGGGCCGGAGCTGGAATATCTCCTGAACGACAGCGAGGCCGCGGCGCTGATCTTCGACAGCGAGTTCGCCCGGAACCTGCCGGAAGCGGCCGCGGTGCCGGCGCTGAGGCTGCGCGCCGTCGTCGGCGAAGATAGTGCCGGGGCGGAGCCGGTCGCCGCCTTGCTCGCGCCCGCCGCGCCGCCGCCCGAAGCGACGGTCGGCGAAGAGGACACCGCCATCATCCTCTACACCTCCGGCACCACCGGCAAGCCCAAAGGCGCGATGCTGAGCCATCTCAACATCGTCCATTCCGCCATCCATTTCACCCGCTGCATGGGACTCAGGCCCGGCGACCGCGCGCTGCTTGCCGTGCCGGCGGCGCATGTCACGGGCACGGTGG
>JASHTP010000155.1 GCA_030040495.1 Alphaproteobacteria bacterium | reverse complement strand
GGTTCCGGCCGATGCTCGGCGCGCGGCCTCCGCCCGGCGAAAAACACAGCCAACGAGAAACGGCCGAAGGCCCCGCGCTTCGTCGAAGCAGCGCGCCGCGTTCGGCCAGAGGCGGTCCAGCGAGACCTCGTGAGCGACCGGGGCGCGGCGCCAGCCGAGCGAGCTGTGTGCCGGGCTGTTCTCTTCGTACCCGCCCGGCAAAGGCCGTCTTCCGCGAGCGGTGAGTTTGAGCGAGGCTGGCACGATCCGTGACGGGTAATGGTGAGTTGTGTCCACGAATGCGGTTATGGACACGAACGGGCGCGGTCGGCGGCGGAACCGGTCGTGGCCGGAGGCGCTGAAGCGAGAGATCGTCGCGGCCTCGCTCGAGCCGGGTGCGTCGGTCTCGCGCGTGGCTCGGCGCTACGACGTGAACACGAACCAGCTGTTCAGCTGGCGCAAGCTGTACCGGGATGGTCTGCTCGGATCGGGCGGTCCGGCGCTGGTGCCGGTGACGGTCGCGGCTGATGCGGACGCCGGAAGCATAGCGCCTGGTGCGAGCGGCATGATCGAGATCGACATGCCGGGCGGGTATCGGGTTCGCGTGGGCTCGGGGGTCGAGGGCAAGGCGCTGCGGCTTGTTCTCGACGCGCTGACGCGGCGATGATTCCGATTCCGAGCGGCGTGCGTGTCTGGCTGGCGGTGGGTCGGACGGACATGCGCAAGGGGATGAACGGTCTGGCGCTGCAGGTGAGCCAGGCGCTGGGTCGCGATCCGCATGCGGGCGATCTCTACGTCTTCAGGGGCGCTAGGGGCGATCTCATCAAGATCGTCTGGCATGATGGCATCGGCATGTCGCTCTATGCCAAGCGGCTGGAGAAGGGCCGTTTCATCTGGCCATCGCCGGCCGACGGCGTCATCGCGATCTCGGCCGCGCAGCTTGCCTACATGCTGGAAGGGATCGACTGGCGGAACCCGCGCCATACCTGGCGGCCGAGTGCCACGGGATGAAGAAAGCGCATTACAAAGGCCGCCGGCTCTGATTCAATCGCCGGTGTGGAAGGCGCTCCCGACGATCTGCCCGACGACATCGCCACGCTGAAGGCGGCGCTGGCGAGCGAGCGTCGGGCGCGCCGGGAAGCGGAGGCGCAGGCCACGGCCTCGCAGGCGCTCGTCGCCCACCTCAAGCTACTGATTGCCAAGCTCCGGCGCGAACAGTACGGCCAATCCTCGGAGCGCGGGCGCAAACTGCTCGACCAGTTGGAGCTGCAGCTCGAGGAGCTCGAAGCCGACGCGACCGAGAGCGCGATCGCTGCCGAGCCCAAACCGGCGAGCACGGTGGTGGGAAGCTTCATCCGTCGCCGGCCGGTGCGCGCTCCCTTGCCGGCGCATCTGCCGCGCGAGCGCGTCGTGATCCCGGCGCCGTGCGCATGCCCCGCCTGCGGCGGGAAGCTGGCGAAGCTGGGCGAGGACATCACCGAGACGCTGGAAGTGGTGCCGCGGCAATGGAAGGTGATCCAGACGGTGCGGGAGAAGTTCACCTGCCGGTCTTGCGAGACGATCACTCAACCGCCGGCGCCCTTCCACCCGATCGCGCGCGCCCGAGCAGGGGCGAGCCTCTTGGCGATGATCGTCTATGCCAAGTTCGGGCAGCACCAGCCGCTCAATCGGCAGAGCGAGGTCTATGCCCGCGAGGGCATCGAGCTGGACGTCTCGACTCTGGCCGACTGGGTGGGGGCGTGCAGCGCCACGCTGGCGCCGCTGCTCGAGCTGATCGGCCGGCACGTCTTGTCCGCCCAGCGCCTCCACGGCGACGACACAACCGTGCCGGTGCTGGCGAAGAACAAGACCGTGACCGGGCGGTTGTGGACCTACGTCCGGGACGATCGACCGTTCGGCGGCAGCGACCCGCCGGCGGCGTTGTTCTTCTACTCCCGCGACCGCGGCGGGGAACATCCGCGCCGGCATCTCTCGGGCTGGACCGGCATCCTGCAGGCCGACGCCTATGCCGGATTCGGCGAGCTCTACGAGGGACGGCGAAGTCCCGGGCCGATCACCGAGGCCGCGTGCTGGGCGCATGGACGGCGCAAGTTCTTCGTCCTCGCCGATCTGAAGCAGGCGCCCCTGGCGAGCGAGGCGGTCCGCCGCATCGACGCGATCTTCGCCGTCGAGCGCGAGATCAACGGCACCGGCGCCGAACAGCGCGTTGCCGTCCGCGAGGCGCGCGTCAAGCCGCTGGTCGCGGGGCTGGAGGCCTGGATGCGCGGCGAGCGGGCACGGCTGTCGCGGCATGCCGATACCGCAAAGGCGATCGACTACATGCTGAAGCGCTGGCCCGCCTTCACCCGCTTCCTCGACGACGGACGGATCTGCCTCAGCAACAACGCCGCCGAGCGGGCGCTGCGCGGCATCGCCATCGGCCGCAAGGCCTGGCTCTTCGCCGGCTCCGACCGCGGCGGCGAGCGCGCTGCCGCGATGTTCACACTGATCGAGACGGCCAAGCTCAACACCGTCGACCCACAGGCTTGGCTCGCCGACGTGCTCCGCCGGATCAACGATCACCCGGCCGCCAGGCTCGCCGAACTCCTGCCCTGGAACTGGCGGACCACAGCCGGCCTCAAGGGCGCCGCCGCGTGAGGGCGAAACGGCGCTCCGCCGGGCCGCCGGCTCTTGAGAAGGCTCTTATCACCGCCGCCTGTCAGCGCTTCATCGACGAGGTCTTGAAGCCGAGATTCTTGCCGACCATCCGCCCCACCCAGTTCAACTACCCCGTCGACATCCTCGGCAAGTGGCACGGAAACCGCTACCGCTTCGTCCAGCGCTACCGGTCCGGCTTCCCGGAGAACTTAGGCGAAGAGTTCGACGGCCCGTTCACGCGTCTCGACTGGTTGAGCCGCGACCGCTTCGATATCCAGTGGCATCGTCACACGGGAACTTGGTTCCGTCTCTATCGCGACCTGCCGCTCGCCGACGCCCTCAAGACCATCGAGTCCGACGGACTATTGCATCCCCTCTAACCTCTCCGCACCGGCGGGCATTCTCGCCGCGTTACTCACCGGATGCCTACGTTTCGGTCACTGTGCACGACGACATAATAATGGCGCCTGGAGACTGTGATCGGACTGGCTCAGCCCGCGGCCCAATCAGAATCGCCAGAGATCCGCGCGGCTCTTGGGGTCGAGGATGCCAAGCGGACAACGCGCGCGATCAAGGGTGCGAAAGGCAAGCGGCTCACCTATCGGCAGCCTGGCAAACGCCCCGCAGACTAAACGGATCAGGCGCAAGACCTACGCCCCGCGATTTCGAGGGTCCGCGAGACGCCCTCTTGCGGCTGCTGATCGGCGAATGATAGAGCCGCCGGATTGATCTTACTGTTGCTGCGCGGGCTGCGGCGTTGGCGGCGGAGGGCTCGCGTCGCCCGGGAGATTTTGGCTGCGCAGGCAGTCTTGGCGGGCCTTTTCACGCTTGGCGTTCGATTCGCGCGTATAGTCGGGATAGGCCTTTTGCGCCGCCCGGGTGCAGGCGTCCATCTTCCGCCAGAGAAGGCTGCTATCCTTCCAATATTGATCGGCGCTCGCCAGTCGCGGCGACAATAGCGCAGCGGCGATCACCAGGGACGCGAGCCGGAGCATCTTGGCCATAAGCAACTCCCCATCATTGGCGGCTATAATCGGTTGAGCCCACAGCTTGTCAATCCCGCGGCAACGCATCTCTCCGAACTCAGGTCTGAGACTTGCCTTCGCGGGCCCGGCCTTTTCTGGTTGGGCGCCGCTTTCCCTGACTCGACCCGATCTGTGGCTTGCGCGGCATACTGAGCGCACGCCGCTAGCCGCTCTCCAAGCGTTCGGCGGTTTCCCGCTCCCCAGCGGACGTCCATCGGCAAGCGGGCGACTTCGCACTCTTCCCCCGAGCTGACCACCAAGGTTAGGGTCTAACGTCGCTGCAACGCCGCTCAACGCGCTCAAGCGGCCGGGGTCAGCGCCAGATCCTCGGCGAGTTTCGCTTTGGTCTAAGGCGACCTTCACATCGCAATTGAGTTGCTCCGACCTGTTCGTGCCGATGGCATATGTGAGCCTTTGACGCTGAGGGGTGCTGAGACACAATCCAAGCATGAAGCAGGCTCAGTCATCAGAAAACACCCGCACCAGCGAATGGCTTCTGCTCGCAAATCGTGTGATGGGCGTCGCGGTCAAGGTCGCGACGCTCGCCTGGTTGGTGCACTGTCTCCTATGACGCATGGGGCTTAGCAGCTTGGCAGCACGTTCTCTCGGTGGCTGCCGCTCACTCTGGCGGCAGCTCCGTGAGCTTAGCGGAGAAGTCGCCGGCAAAGGCGACTGGCCCAACGTGAGTGAGCTTGCTCTGCGAGTCGA
>JASHTP010000154.1 GCA_030040495.1 Alphaproteobacteria bacterium | reverse complement strand
AGCGCCGCGCGACGCACGCCGTGATCGCCGCCGCCGCCGCCGCCTTCATGCTGCTGCTGCTGCGGCTCGCCGGAAGCGAGGCGGCGCGACTCGCGGCCGCGGCGTCGCCGATCGCGCGCATTTCGCTCGGCGGCGCCTTCTGGGCGCTGCTGCTCGCCGCGGCCCTGGCCCTCAGCGACGCGGCGCGCCGCCTTGCGCTGCCGATTTCGGCCGGCGTGCTGCTCGGCGCCGCGCTCTCCGGCGCGCTCGCGCTGCTGGGGCTGTCGGGTTCCCTCGACGCGCTTGCCATCCTGCACGAATACGCCGCGCGTCGCGGCGCCTTCGCCGATGCGGTGCTGCGTCATCTGGTCCTGGTCGCGCTGGCGCTGCTGCCGACGGTTCTGCTCGGGCTGCCGCTCGGCATCCTGGCGCGCCCCCGCCGCCAGCTCGCCGCCTGGCTGTTCCCGCTGCTCAACATCGTGCAGACGATCCCGTCGATCGCGCTGTTCGGGCTGCTGCTGGCGCCGCTTTCGGGGCTGGCGCAGCTCTTTCCCGCGCTCGCCGCGCTCGGCCTCGGCGGCGTCGGGCTGTTGCCGGCGGTGATCGCGCTCTTCCTCTATGCGCTGCTGCCGGTGGTGCGCGCCACTGCCGAGGGGTTGGCCGGCGTGTCGCCGGCGGCGCGCGAAGCCGGGCAAGGGCTCGGCATGACGCCGCGGCAGCTGCTCTGGCGCGTCGAGCTGCCGCTGGCGCTGCCGGTGATCCTCTCCGGCCTGCGCGTCGCCACGCTCCAGGCGATCGGCCTCGCGGCGGTCGCGGCGCTGATCGGCGCGGGCGGGCTCGGCGCCATCATGTTCCAGGGGCTTTTCGCCGACGCGCTCGACCTGGTGCTGCTCGGCGTGCTGCCGATCGTCGCGCTGGCGCTTGTCGCCGACGCGCTGTTCGAGCTGGGCGCCGCCGGCGCCGGCCGGATGCGCCGATGATCGAGCTCGAGCACGTGACGAGACGCTACGGTGCCGCCGTCGCCGTGGCGGATCTGTCGCTTGCCGTCGGCGCGGGCGAGTTCTGCGTCCTCATCGGCGGCTCGGGCGCCGGCAAGTCGACGACGCTCAAGATGATCAACCGGCTGGTCGACGCTTCCGAGGGTGCGATCCGCGTCGGCGGCCGCGATATCCGGGAGCTGGAGCCGGCGGCGCTGCGCCGGCGGATGGGCTATGTCATCCAGTCGATCGGTCTCTTCCCGCACTGGACCGTGGCGCGCAACGTCGGCACCGTGCCGGAGCTGCTCGGCTGGCCCGCGGCGACGATCCGCGACCGTACGGCGGCGCTGCTGGCCCGGCTCGGGCTCGCGCCCGGCGAGTTCCTCGCGAAATATCCCCATCAGCTCTCGATCGGCCAGCAGCAGCGCGTCGGCATCGCCCGGGCGCTCGCGGCAGATCCGGACATCCTGCTGATGGACGAGCCGTTCGGGGCGCTCGATCCCATTACCCGGATGGCGCTGCAGGCGGAGATCGCGGCGATCCAGCAGGAGAGCGGCAAGACCGTCGTCTTCGTCACCCACGACATCGACGAGGCGCTGCGGCTCGCCTCGCGCATCGCGGTCATGGAGCGTGGCCGGCTGGTGCAGATCGGCACGCCGATGGAGCTGCTGACCGCGCCGGCGAGCGAGTTCGTGCGCGACCTCGTCGGTGGCGACGATCTCGGCATCAAGCTGCTCGGCGTCGCCACCGTGGCAAGCCGGCTGCGTGCCGGGGAGACGGCGCCGGGTGTGCCCATCGCCGCCGCGGCGAGCCTGCGCCAGGCCTTGTCGCGCATGGCGGCGGAGGGCAGGGACCGGCTCGCGGTCGTCGCCTCCGACGGACGCCCGGCCGGTACGATCCACCTCGCCGATCTGCTGCGGCGATGACCGCCCGGCCGCGCTGGCGCGATCCGCTGCTGTGGTCGAGCCTCGCGCTCGCGGCGACGGTGCTGCTCATGCCGCTGGCGAAGCCGCTCTTCGCGAGGCTCTTCCCGGCGCTGCAGCGGCCGCTCTTCGCGCTCGACAGTTTGCCCGATCTGCTGCTCGGCCACGTCGTCGTGGTCACCGCCTCGAGCGCCGCCGCGGTGCTGCTCGGCGTCGGCGCGGGGCTCTTCGTCACCAGGCCCGCCGGCGCCGAGTTCCGCGGCATGGTGGCGACCATCGTCGCGATCGGCCAGACCTTTCCGCCGGTGGCGGTGCTCGCGGTGGCCGTGCCGCTCATCGGCTTCGGCTTCGAGCCGGCCTTCTTCGCGCTGCTGCTCTACGGCCTGCTGCCGATCCTCGAGAGCACCGTCGCCGGGCTGGCCAGTGTGCCGACGGAGGCGCGCGAGGCCGCGCGCGGCATGGGCATGGGCGAGGGCGCGCTGCTGCGCAAGGTCGAGCTGCCGCTCGCGGCGCCCGTCATCCTCGCCGGCATCCGCACCTCGGTGATCATCAATGTCGGCACCGCCACCATCGCCTCGACGGTCGGCGCCCGCACGCTCGGCCTGCCGATCATCGTCGGGCTCAACGGGGCGAACCCCGCCTACATCCTTCAGGGCGCGATCCCGGCGGCGCTGCTCGCGGTCGTGCTCGACCTCGCCTTCGGCCGGCTGCTGGCGGCCAGCCAGCGCTGGCGGGCGTAGCCGCGGCCGCGCGGCTCGAGGGGTCAGGCGACCTGCTTGCGGTTGAGCGCCAGCCTTGCGTCGACCAGAGCGACCGTCTCGTCGACGATCGCCGAGCGCATGCCTTTCTGCGCGGCGATGATCTGCACCAGCCGGTCCACCCGCTCGATGTTCGGCGCCCCTGCGAACAGCGCGCGCGCGGCCGACGAAGGCCGCACCAGCCCCAGCGCGGCGCTGGCGTATTTTTCGAACGGCACGAGATCGTCCGGCGACGCGCCGAGCTTGACGCAAAGCTCGCAGACCCAATTGTAGGTCGCGCGCGACTGCTCGATGTTGCTGTGCACCGCGTCCTTGATCGAGCGCGCCGCGTCCTTCTGGACGCAGCGGTAGTTGCCGGTCACCAGCATGGCCCATTTGGCGAGCGGCACGAAGATGGAATCGTGCACCTTGAGCTTGACCGGCAGGTCGACCTTGCCGTCGCCGGCGTCATAGCGGACCGCTTCGATGTCCGCCTGCATCCGGCGCAGCATCGCCGTGTGGTCGTCCGAGACGAACCGGGCGGCCTTAAAGTTGGTCGGCAAGGTCACCTGCAGCACGTTGACCTCTTCGTCCGGCGGGCGGAACGCCTGCGGGTCGGGACTGCACAGGGTCATCAGCGCGGGATCGAAATTCTGCCACACGGTCGGATCCGTGTAGCAGGATTTCAAAGCGTCGGTGTCGAGGCCGGGTATGCGCTTCAGATAGGGCAGCGGCGGCATGTTCATAATCGACATGCAGGGCACGCGCGAGCGGGCCACCGCATCGAGCAGCTCGCGCACGCCCGGCGAGCGATATTGCGGCTCCTGCATGGCTAGGACGACGAGATCGTAGTCGCCCGGCTTGACCGCGCCGGGTACGTCGGCCGAGAGCTTGCCCGGCAGCTTGCGTGAATCGATCTCGACCAGCTCCTTCCTGCCCTTGACCGGCAAGCGCACGCGGGTGCCCTTGTTGTTGATCACCTCCGCCTCGGTGGGCAGGCACACCAGCTTCGCGTTGTGGCCCGCGAGCAGCAGCTTGGTCGCGAGCAGCGACCCGTAGGAAGCGCCCATGATGAGCGTGCTGTAGGTGGTTTTCATCGCCGACATCCTCCCGCTCGAAAGAGCGACCCGGTTGCAAACAATCCCCCAGGCCTCAGCGCCGTCGTCCGGCGACTGGACTCCTTCGGCGATGCTAGGTGCCGGGCCGCGGTTGCGCAACCATGAATACCGGATCGAGTGCCGCCCCGCTTGCGAGCGGCGCAGCGGGCGCGCCGCCCGCGATCGAAATCCAGCCGCGACGCCCTCTAGGCGGGCTCGTTCCCGGCTGCCGGAAACCGCTCCGTCGAGAAGTCGGCCGTTTCACAAGGCAGGAAAGAATAAACCGTGCCCGCACGGCCCTTGAAACGGGCCAGTCGCGGCACGGCGGATCCGCGGGCCAGCATCGTTTCCGAGGATCATCGTAACCGACGCCGTGCGCGCTCGCCGGCGCCCCGCCGCTCAGAGCAGCGCGATGACAAGGGTGATGACGAGCAGCGCGCCGATCAGGGCGAGATAAAAATTGAGGTGTCCGGATTGGATGACGCGCAATCGCGTTGCCATCGCGATGACCAGCTTCTCCAGCGGCGCGAACAGATAAGGCCCGAAGATCGGCGCGACATCGTGGGTGAAGACCAGCCGCTTGACGAAATAGGGTTGACCGCTGGATTCGTGCGCCAGCTCGTGCTCGGTCTCCACGGTGGGGCGATAGACGAAGCTGTAGAACGTCCTCAACGCGTTCGAGAAGGTGAGCGCCGTGGTTGCCGCCTGTGCCGGATCCTGAACCCGCCCGCCGTACCAGACCGGCGCATGGCGCACGGCAAGGCGTCGGCTGAGCAGCAGCATGGCGAGGGGGAGGAGAGCGAGGAGCGGCATCACGACCGCCAGCAGGCTCGGCGAAATGAAGGCGAACGTGCCGGTCAGCCTGATCGGCGCGCCGGTGGCCGGGACCAGCAACGCGCCCACATGCATCTTCTGGACCGTGGCGGTCGCGAACTCGGCGGATACGGCGTGGCCCAGCGCGTCGAGCCAGATCGGCATGCCGACCGCCAATGTCAGAACGAGAAGGCCGAGAACACCGACGGCGGCCGCGATCGCAACCGGCACGGCGGCGGCCGACCTGTCGCGTCGGCCCAGCAGTCCGATGCCGAACGCCTTGACGAAGGTCGCCAGGGCAATGGCCGCCGTGAGCGCCAGTCCCGCGCCGGCCAGCGCGGCGGTCAGCCGGCTGGCAAGGCTGCCGAGATGAAAGCCCTGGAAGAAGGTCTGGAACAAATACCACTCGGTGACGAAGCCGGCTTGCGGCGGCATCGCCGCGAGGCTCATCGCGGCGCAGAGCGCCCCGAGCCCGAAGATCCAGGAGCTGCGCGCCAGCAGCCCGCGCTGGACCAGCCGGTAGTCGCCCGCCGCGCGGTAGACGCCATCGGCCGCGAGAAACATCGCTCCCTTGGCAAGCGCATGCCCCGCCAGATGAAGGAGTGCGACGGTCCAGGCGAGGGCGGCCAGATCCATCAGGCCGTCGCGGCGGAACATCAGGGTCGCGCCCAACAGACAGACGGCGATCGATCCGTTCTCGGCCGAAGACAGGCTCAACAGTTCGCGCCACGCCTCCTGCTGGAAGGCATAGAGCACGGCAAGGATTGCGCTGAGAACGGCGACGGCGACGACGAAAATGCCTGCGACCGAGACCGGCAGGCCATGGTCGACGGGCAGCCATCCGACGAGACCACGGCTCAACGCGAAGAAAGCGGCATTCAGAACGACGCCGGACAGAAGCGCTCCCGTTGCCCCGCTTGCGACGCCATAGGCGGCAGGGAACCACTCGTAGAAGGGCAGCAGGCCGAGCTTCGCGCCGAACCCGATCAGAAGCAGGAGACCGACGAAGAGCTGCTCTGCTCGTGGCATCGCTGACGCGCCGGCGGCAAAGTCGCCGAAGGACAGGCTGTTCGCATGTCCGGCAAGCAGGAGGAAGGCGAGGATCAGGGCGACGGTGCCGGCTTCGAGCAGGGCCAGCATGAACAGCACCGGCCGGCCCGCTTCCGTTGCCAAATTGTCGCCCAGGATCAATGCTGCGCCGCCGAGGCTCATGATCTCCCACGCTATGAGGAAGCTGACGGCATCCTGCAGGCCGAAAACGCCGAGGGCGCCGACGAGGCTGGCCGCGGCGCCGAAGATCCAGGTCGATTGGCGGGACGACGGCGTGCCGATCCAGGAGGCGAGGATCGCCCCGGCCAAGCCAAAGCCCAGCAGCCAGAGCGCGTCCGGCGAGAGCTGGAAGACGGCGCCCGCCGGGCCAATTCCCAGCGCCATATGAATCGGCGGCAATCCGTCGGGCAAGGCGGTCATACTCGGCGCGAGAAGCGCCAAACCGCCGATGCCGAGAAGCGCGCGGGCCAGAGCGGCCGTCCGTCCGATCAGGGCGAGGATTGCGGCGGTCAGCCAGGCCGCCACCGCGATCGCCAAAAGATCAGTCGACAAGGCGCCCTCCCTTGACCTTCTGCGGCATGCGATCGAGGAAGATCAGCAGCGCTTCGATGATCGCCGCCGGATTGGGGGGGCAGCCGGGCAGATAGAGGTCTACCGGCAAGACACCGTCGAGGCCGTTGCCGCAGGCATAGCCGCCGCCGGCCACTCCGCCGGACACGGCGCAGGTGCCGGCCGCCATGACCCAGCGCGGTGCCGGCATCGCTTCGTACGCCCGTCGCAACGGCTCGTGCATGGCATAGGTGATCGGGCCGGTGACCAGGAGCAGATCGGCAAAGCGCGGCGAGGCGGTGAAGAAGACGCCGAAGCGGTGCAGGTTGTAAAACGGGTTGTTGAGCGCCTGCAACTCCGATTCGCAACCGTTGCAGGAGCCCGCATCGACGTGGCGGATGTGGAGACTCCGTCGGAAGCCGTCACGGGAGTGCCGCTCTCCAGTCTCCGGGTCGGGAGCGTCGGTGCCCGCCGACAGCAACAGGTCCGAGCGCCGGCGTGTGCCGAAGGCCCAGTCGAACGACGGGACCGCTGCATCCGCGGGACAGGCTTCGACACAGAGCTGGCAGGCGATGCAGCGGCCGTAATCGACTGCGAGCCGCTCCTTCCCGGCCTCGCCCGTCCGAACCGTGATGGCCGCGGTCGGGCAGGCGGCGGCGCAATCGCCGCACGCCGGCTCGCAGCGCTCGGGCTCGAACCGCGGCATTCCCAGAACGCCCTCCTGGCCGGACTGCAGATCGACATCGGGCCAAGGCGTCGTCGCCTTGCCGCGCCGCAACCCGAAAAATGTCCAGAACGGCATGCGGCGTCCTCCTAGCGATCGCATCCCGCGACGGTGAGGCCGAAGCTCGCCTCGTTGATGGCATAGTCCATCATGTTGCTGTCGTGGACGGTGAAAGGGAAAACCCGCCAGTTCGAGAAGGACGGAGATTTGATCTTCACCCGGCACAGCGTGCCGTCACCGTCGGCATGGATGGCATAGAAGAGCGAGCCGCGCGGCGATTCCGCCCAGCCGAGGCCTTCCGCATGGGACGGCAGCACACAGTCGACGCGCACGGGCCCCTCGGGAAGCTGGAGCCGGGCGCGCTCGATCAGCGCGAGGCTGGCTTCGATCTCGTCGATACGGACCTGGACGCGCGCATGCGCATCGCCGCTCGTCCTGACCGGCACCGCAAGCGGCAACATGCCGTAGGCAGCGTAGGGGTGGTCGCGCCGCAAATCGCGATCCAATCCGGAGGCGCGCCCTATCGGCCCCGTCGCACCCTGATCGATGGCCACCTCGCGCGGCAGGACGCCGGTGGTGATCAGCCGGTCCAGATGGCTGTTGGTGTTCTCCAGCATCCTGGCATAGACCGCCACTTGCGCCTGCAAGCGTTCCAGCTCTCCGCCGAGCCACGGTCCCGGATCGACGTCGCGGCGCAACCCGCCCGCCACCAGCAGGCTGCGCAGCAGGCGGCTCCCGGTGAGCCGGCCGTTGATCTGCTTGGCGCGCTCTTCGAGCAGCTTGCCCTCGGCTTCACCGACTTTGAGCGTCGTCGTGTGCGAGAGGTGCCCGAGATAATGCAGATGGTTGTACAGCCGCTCGAGTTCGGCGAGGAGCGAGCGCAGCATCCGCGCGCGCGGCGGCACCATGCAGCCGGACGCCTGCTCCACCGCCTGGCAGAAGGCGAGGGCGTGGGCGAAGCCGCCCACGCCCGAAACCCGCTCGGCCAGCACGACGGCGCCGGCGGCTGAACGTCCCTCGAAGCGTTTCTCCATGCCGCGATGCTTGAAAAAGAGCTGCGGATGGAGATGCAGGATATGCTCGCCGACATAAAAGAAAATAAGCTCCGCCGATTCCACGACGTCGGCCCGCACCGGTCCGAACGGCAATCGCTGGACATCGGGGCTCGCGACTTCCGGAAGGCCGCCGTCGGCCGGCTCGAAGGGCAGTTTCGTGTCCGCGGGATAGGCGGGATCGAGGGGCGGTACGACCGGGCGCGCGCCTTCATGCAGGACGAGCCGCTGCGGCTGCGGGTGGCCGCGGAACTCGACGCCGAACAGATCGGTGATCTCGCGTTCGTACCAGCCGAGGAGCGGGCAGATGGCGGCGACGCTCGGCACCGGCCCGTCGGCGTCGCAGCGCCACATGAAGAAGTCTCCGCTTTGCCCGCGGCTCCCGAGATAACGCAACTCGACGTGGCCGGGAGCGCGGTACCAGGCATAGGACATCTGCATCCGGCCGCCGCTGCGGATCAGGTCGCTCACCGCCGTCGGCAGGCGCGCCGGCTCGATCGGAACGAGCTCGACGCCTGCGCCGCTGTGCTCTGCGACGGCGCTCACGGCGACACCGACGGCGCGATCGAGGTCAAGTAGCTCCAGATCCCCGCCGGCCACCACAGGCCGAGGACCAGGAGCGGCGCCAGCGCCAGCCACATCGGCACGGCGCACCAGGCGCTTACCTTGCCGCCCGGCGGCGCGGCGTCCTCGGCCGGCCCGCAATACATCGAGCGGAAATGATTCATGAAGCCGACGAAGATGACGATCAACAGGACCGCCATGACGTAGACCGCCCAGGAGAAGGACGGCTTCAGCCCGGCGCGCATGATGGTGAATTCGCTCAGGAACAGCCCGAAGGGCGGGGCGCCGGTGACGGCAACGGCGCCCGCCAGCCACAAGGCGGCCTGGACCGGAAAACGTCGGCTCACGCCGTTGATCCCGAGGATCTCCTTCGTTCCGTAGGCGCGCATCATGTTGCCGGCGCCGAAGAACATCAGCGACTTGTTCAGCGAATGGTTGAGCATGTGGTAGAGCGCGCCGGCGACGCCGAGCGTTCCGCCGAATCCGAAGCCGAGCGCCACCATGCCCATGTGCTCGATGCTCGAATAGGCCATCAGCCGCTTGATGCCCCGCTGACGCACGATGAAGAGCGCGCCGATCAGCAGCGACAGCGCGCCGAAGGCGACGAGCACCAGCTGCGGGAGTTGCCCGAGATCGGCCGCCCGCGTAATGCCGAGAAATCGGACGATGCCGATCATCGCCGTGTTCAACAACGCTCCGGACAGCATCGCCGATACCGGGGCCGGGCTTTCGCTGTGCGCGTCCGGCAGCCAGCTGTGCATCGGTGCCAGTCCGACCTTGGTTCCGTAGCCGACGAGCACCAGCAGGAAGGCGAGGATCGTTAGGGCGGGGTTCATCCGCGGCGCCGCCTCCCTCAGCACCGCCCAGGTCATCTGATAGGTCGGCCCGAGCACGAAGCTGCCCGCCCAGTAAAAGAGGATCGTGCCGAGCAAGGCGAGGCTGATCCCCGCCGAGACCACCATGATGTACTTCCAGGCGGCCTCCATGCTCTCGGCGACGCGCTCGTAGGCGACGAGAAACGTGCTCACCAGCGTGGTCAGCTCGATCGCGATCCAGTAGATGCCGACGCTGTTCATGAGCGGTCCGACCAGCGTCGTCAGGCCGAAACCGGCGAAGAGCGCGTAGAACCGGAAGAGGCGGTGGTCCTCTTTGAGCAGCCGCATGTAGCCGACGGCGTAGATCGAGGCGAGGAAATAGACGATCGCGCTGCAAAGCACGACCCAGGCCGAAACCCGGTCGAGCAGTACGTAGTCGCTCCAGAACAGCATCTGCCGGCCGTCGACGAGGAAGGGCAGCGGCAAGGCGCAGGCGAACGATATGGCGCTGGCGAGCAGATTGAGCATCTCGGCGATGCGCGGCCGGCGCGCGCCGAGGCAGCCCAGCAGCGCGATCGACGGGGCGAGCGTCAGCGCGAGGAGCAGGCCGCCGATCGACGTCATCCGACCAGCCGCTTGAGATCGAGGGCGCTGGTCGTCCCGACATGGGTCACGAGATAGCCCACCAGCACGCCAAAGCACGCCACGATGACGAGCAGATCGAAGAGAATCACCAGTTCGATCAGCAGCGGCATGCCGGGCACCAGAATCTGGGAACCGAGAAAGATGCCGTTTTCCAGAACCAGCAGCCCGAGGATCTGGCTGATCGCCTCGTGGCGGACCGCCAGCATGAGAAAGCCGATCAGCTTCATCGAGAGCATGACCGTCAGCGCCAGGACTGCGATGGTCAGCTCCAGGTGGAACTCGGCGGCGATCCGATAGGACACGGCGAGCGCAAACATCACGAACAGCGCGCCGATCACCAGCCCCGAACTGGGCTGGAGGATCTCGTGGATTTCCCGATCGACCTCCAGCCGGCCGATGATCCGCCAGATCAGGTACGGCAGAAGCAGGCCGCGAAAGAGCAGCGTCAGGACGGCGACGACGTAGAGCTCGGGATAGCCGCCGTAATGGCCCACCGCCGCGGAGAGCGCGGCGATGGCCCAGGACTCGGCGGCGAACGCGTAGAGGTAGTTCTTGAGCCAACGCGAGCCCAGCATGACGAACGACAAGAGCAGGCTGACGATCGCCAAGAGGCTGAACAGCGATGAGGCGAGCGGATCGAGATGCTGGACCAGCATGGCCGCTAGCTCAGCTGGGTTCCGACGATCGCCAGGACCGCCAGCAGGAAGGAACCGGCAAGCGGCTCCTGGTAACGATAGAAGCGCAGGCGCGACTGGGTCGTTTCGACGACGACGACGAGACAGGCGACCAGCGCGAATTTTGCGACGAGTCCGGCCGCCGCGCCCAGCGCGCCCGGCGCCGTGCCCGCGATGGAGAGGCCCCACGGCAGCACGAGCACGTTGCAGAAGATGGTGTAGAGGATGAATTGCTTCATCGCGGAGGCCCATTTGAGGAGCGCCAGCAACGGGCCGGAATATTCGAGAATCCGGGCCTCCTCGATCATGTAGACCTCGATGTGGGTGCTTGAATGAATCGGCATGCGATCGGTTTCGACGAGCAGCAGGATGAAGAAGGCGGCGACCAGAAAGAGATGCGCCGGGCTCCAATAGGCCGCCCAATCGGCTACGAGCAGGTGGTTGACGACGAACGGAAGCATCGTCTTGGCGAGCAGCGTGATGCCGACGAAGACCAGGATCAGCGTCGGCTCCGCCAGGATCGAGACCATGACCGCGCGGCTCGATCCGATGCCACCATAGGCGCTCGCGGTGTCGAGGCCGGCGAGGATGATCATGAAGGAGCCCAGGGTGAGGATCAGGCCGCCGCCGAGGATGTCCCCCATGTCGGAGAGCGGCAGCGGAAAATCGGTGAGCACCGGGATCAGGATCGGCACCGTGAGCATGCAGGTGAAGGCGACGATCGGCGTCGCCCAGAACAGCCACGACGCCGTCTCCGGCACCACGATCTGCTTGTGAAAGAGCTTCCACAGGTCGCGATAGGGCTGGAAGATTCCCGGTCCCTGGGCGCGCTGCACTCGCTCCTCGAATTGAACGATCATGCCCTGAACGAAGGGGGCCAGCAGCAGCACGGTCAGCACTTGGCCGACCTGCAAAAGGATGTCCCGCGCGCTCACGGGACGCCCTCGGCGGCCGGCGTCCGCGGCATCGCGGCGACAGGGAGCGACTGACCAGGAGGTCGTTCGGGGGGGTGCCGGGAGCTTCTCATGCAAACTCCTCCTGCCGTCCGCAGACGCTTAGGAGGAGTCATCAGCCCCAGGGGCGGTTATAAGGCGAACCCCATCGCCATTGCTTTGGCGAAAGGATGATTGCGTGGAACGGGCTTGTCAATAGCCGAAGCAGGCGATCGGCGCGGTTCCGCCGCCGAGAGACGCGTTGCCGGGGCGTCGTCCGGCCGAATTCGCCGTCTCGCTCGGCGTGCCGGTAGCCTTCCTTCATCGGCTCTAATGGGCCGGCGGCTGCAGGCTGCTCACGGGAATTTGTTGACGCGTCTTTTGGATTGGCGGATTCTGCAAAACGCGAAGGGGATGGAGCTCCCCAAAACCGCCTGAATGGCTGATGGCTCCTACGGCGTCGAGTGCGCGGTAGGGGCTTTTTTGTTCGACGGAACGAACCGTCTTCGGGAGGAACGAAGTCCGCCATAGGAGGCATGACCATGCACGTCCCCAGAGATGCGATGTTGCTCCGCATCTTCTTCGGCGAAGATGAGCGTCACCATGGCCGCCCGCTTTACGAAGCCATCGTCCTCAAAGCGCGCGAGCTGCACCTCGCCGGTGCGACCGTGCTGCGCGGTCCCATGGGCTTCGGGCATTCGAGCCGGCTGCACACGGCGAAGATCCTGCGGCTTTCGCAAGACCTCCCGGTGGTCGTCGAGATCGTCGATAGCGAGCAGAAGATCGGAGAACTCCTTCCCGTCCTCGACGGGATGATCAACAGCGGGCTGGTGACGCTGGAGAAAGTCCAGGTCCTCGTCTATGGCGAAGCGAAGCTCGCCGAGCTGCGGGCGTGAGAGCGGCGGCAAGAGACATCGGCGTCGCCCTTTCGCGCGTCCGCGGCTCGAACGGACGGCGCGCATGGTCGGCCGATACGGAGACATCTGCCGCTCGGCGCCCGGCCATGACCGCGTCTGCGACTTCGACGAATCCCGCTCCGCCGGGCTCCCTAGAAGCGTAATGTGGCGGCGCGCGGGGCCGCTCGAGCGCCGCACAGGTCTCGGCCGAGAACCGTCCCTGGAGCGGGAGCGTATCGTCGAGGTCGGTGGGATCGAAACGACTCTTCCGCCGCATGGCGAGGGGCCGTTCGACAATCGGCCTCATCTGCGCCTCCACACATGGTCGAGCGCGGGTTCACCGCGTTCGCCTGAACCCAGCTCGCTCGCGGGCAGCCGGCCTCGGCCCCTGCGGCTGCGACCCCGCTTCCGTGTCGGCGCTCGCCACAGGAGACCACAGTGGCCAATCTGAACAGCCGCAGCTTCCTTGATCGCTGGCAGATCGTCCATCTCGCCACCATTCCAGGTCCGGAAAGCGAGCACTGGCATGTCGACGGCGTCGATTGGCGCAGGCAGCGTCATGCGTTCGCCGGAGGCGGCTATTCCTTCGCCGTCGAAGTCCATCGCCTCGCCTTCCTGCGTCCCGGCAAGGCCTCATGGTCGCTGATGGTCGTGACCGAGCATTGGTGGGGCGACGGCAAGGAGCCGTTGAGGACGTCGAGCTGGGCGCGTCGGCTCGCGGGGAGCAGCGCCGCCATCTTCGGATGGGCGAGGGATCACGAGGCGGTGCGCCGCGCGACGGGTCGGCTCGCGACGAAGCGGGTCGCTGACTGAGTCGGTTTTCGCCCCCGTTCGAACCGCCGTCCGGCTCCCGGCGCGAAGCGGTTGGTGCTCACTCCATCCCGAGCAGCTGATAGACCCGACGCGCGATGCGGCCGAAGGCTTCGCTCGTCTTGATCTCGAGCGTCCGCGGGTAGGGCAGCTCGATCGGAAAGAAGGCCGCCATGCGCGCCGGTCCCGCCGTCAGCACCGCGCAATGCGAGCCGAGGAACACCGCCTCCTGGATCGAATGGGTGACGAACACCACGGTCTTGCCGCTCTGCTCCCAGATGCGCAGCATCTCGAGGTTCATGCGCTCGCGCGTCAGCGCGTCGAGCGCGCCGAATGGCTCGTCCATGAGCAGCAGCTTGGGATCGTGGACGAGGGCGCGGGCGATGGCCGCGCGCTGCTGCATGCCGCCGGAGAGCTCGTGCGGGTATTTGTCCTCGAAGCCTTCGAGCCCGACCATGGCAAGCAGCGCGCGCGCCCGCTCGCGCGCCTGACGCGACGGCAGCCTCAGGATCTCGGCCGGCAGCATCACATTCTCAAGAACGGTGCGCCATTTCAGCAGCAGCGCCTGCTGGAACACCATGCCGACGTCGCGCCCGGGATCGAAGCGGCTCGCCGCGCCGCCGATGCGCACGGTGCCGTCGTCGGGCTGGTAGAGGTCGGCGAGGATCTTGAGCACCGTCGTCTTGCCGCAGCCGGACGGCCCCACCAGCGACACCATCTCGCCGGCGTGGATGTCCATGGTGACGTCCGAGACGGCGAGGAACTCCCGCTGCCCGGAACGATAGAGCTTGCGCACCTTGCGCAGCTCGATGAGCGGCTCGGTCATGGCTCAGTCGAGCCAGCGGGAGAGGTTGGCGGCGACGAAGGCGTCGTCGGCGAGGTCGCCATGCTGACGGCAGACGCGGTCGATCTCCTCTTTCTGGCCGGGGCTCAGACCTTCCGCCGGATCGAGGCACCAGATGCCTTCGAGCAGCCCTTGGCGGCGCAGCACCTCGTGGCAGCCGGCGATGCAGCCGCGAAAATCGTTGGCGACATCGAAGAAGGCGGCGTTGCAATCGGTGATGCGGCTGTCGAGGGCGAGAAGATCGGCGTCGATGCGACCGGCGCGGACGGCGCCGCGGCAGCGCTCGAGCAGCGCCACGGCGCCCTTGACCCAGACCGACCAGTGGCCGAGCAGGCCGCCGCGGAAACGGACGCCGACCGGCTTGCCCGCGCGCATGACAGTGAAGGGGGTGACGAGGTCGAGCAGGATGTGGTCGTCATTGCCGGTATAGAGCAGGACCCGCTCCTCGGCGCCGGCCTCGACCACGCCGCGCACGACGTCGAGCGTGCGGTAGCGGTTGAACGGCGCCACCTTGACGGCGACGACATTGTCGAGCGCGGCAAAGCGGGTCCAGAACTCGACGCCGAGCGGTAGGCCGCCCACCGCCGGCTGCAGATAGAAGCCGACGAGCGGCATCTCCGCGGCGACGGCGGCGCAATGCTCGATGAGCGCCGCGGTATCCGAGCCCTTCATCGCGCCGAGGCTCAAGAGGCCGGCGTGATAGCCGAGGCCGGCGGCGAGCCGCGCCTCGGCAAGCGCCTGCTCGGTGCGGCCGGAGAGCCCCGCGATCAGCGCCACCGGACGTCCCGCCCAGTCGGCCGCCGTTGCCGCGGCGTTGCGCAGCACCGGCTCCAAAAGCCCGGCCTCGCGGATGGCGAATTGCGTGGCGTGGACGCCGACGGCGAGCCCGCCGGCGCCGGCATCGAGGTAGTAGCGGGTGAGGGCGCGCTGACGGCGCGGATCGAGGCGGCGCCGGGCATCGAGCGCCAGCGGATGCGCCGGAATGACGGCGCCGGCGCGCAGAATTTCGGCAATGGCGGTGGGCAGCGGCATGATCGGCCTCCTTCAGCCGAATTCCGGTCCGGCGGCGCAGACGAGACGCGCCGGCTCGCCGGGGAGAGCGCCGCGGCCGAGCGCCATGCGGCGGAACGGGCGCTGGCGGTGGAAGCCGCGCGCCTCGAGCAGCGGCGCGAGGCTCTTCCAGCCATCGAGCAGGTCGAGGAAGACCGAGCCTCGTGCGAGGTCGAGGGCGCCGGCGAGCAGCCGGCCCGCGGCATCGGGCGAGGTGGCGACAAGCGGTCCGAGCTGCGTCGCGCGCTCGCCGCGCCGCATCACCAGCATCGCGTCGCCGGAACCCAGCGCCCGCGTCCCGTCGCGCGCCAGGAAGTCGCGCAGCAGGAAGCCGCGGTCGGCGCCGAAAGCGGCTCGATCCGCCGCCACCAGGCGGTCCATCGCGTCGGGCGGCAGCGGCGCGACGCCGGTGGCGGCCGAAGCGCCTCCGCCTTCGCCCTCCCAGCGCTCCATGCCGCCCAAGGCGACGAAGCCCAGCCGCGCATAGACCTCGGCGCCGGCCGGCGTGGCGTCGAGCAGCGCCGCCCGCCGCTCCCGGCGCAGCGCCTCGACGCAGTCGGACATCAGCCGGCGGGCGAGGCCGCGCCGGCGCCAGTCGGGTGCGACGATGACCATCGAGATCCAAGCGAAACCGGCTTCGTAAGGGAAGGTGGCGGCGGTGGCGACGAGCCGGCGCTGCGCGTCGAAAAGCCCGCGCACGCGGCCTCGCGCGATGAAGAGCGCCCAATCCGCCGCCGTCTGGTTCCAGCCGACGGCGGCGGAGAGCGCCTGCGCCGCGGCGATGTCGGCGCGCGCGAGGTCGGCCTGACGCAACGGCTCAGTATCGCCCATCGCGGCTCTCGAATTTGGTCGGCTTGCCGAGACTCGGCCGGTCCTGCGCCACCCAGTCCGCCACCCAGTCGATCATCCGTTCGAGCGGCACCAGCGGCCGGCCGAAGAGGCGCTGCGCCCGGGCGGTGTTGGTGAGCCAGGCGGTCGGCGCCTCGCTTCCGGTCAGGATCGCCGCGCGCCCGAGCCGCTCGGCGAAAGCCTCGGCGAGCGCGCGCACCGAGAGGGTCTCCGGACCGCTGACGTTGAGCGCGCTCGTCGGCACCGTGCAGCGTCGCAGCGAGCGCAGCGCCTGGGCGCAGGCGTCGCCCTGCCAGATCACGTTGACGTGGCCCATGGCGAGATCGATGGGCGCGCCCTCCTTTACCTTGCGCGCGATGTCATGCAGCACGCCATAGCGCAGGTCGATGGCGTAGTTGAGGCGGAAGAGGCATCCCGGCGTGCGGTGGAGCGCCGAGAAATACTCGAACATGCGCTCGCGGCCGACGCAGGAGACGGCGTATTCGCCCGGCGGCTCCAGCGGCGTCTCCTCGGTCGAACCGCCGCTCGCGACATCGGCGAAGGGATAGACGCAGCCGGTCGAGAAGGCGACGATGCGCGAGCGGCGGAAGCTTTCCGCGACGATCGCCGGCACATGCACGTTCATCGCCCAGGTCAGCGGCAGATCGCCCTCGGCGCCGAACTTGCGCCCCGCCATGAAGACGACGTTCGGCAGCTTCGGCAGGCGGTCGACCGCGTCGCGGTCGAGCAGGTCGCAGGCGATGGTCTCGATCCCGCGGGCCCGCACCGTCTCGCGCAGGCCCGCCTCGCTGAAGCGGGCGACGGCGAGGACGCGCTTTCCCGGCGCGGCGCGGCGCGCCAGGCGCGCCAGGGTCGGACCCATCTTGCCGCCGGCGCCCAGCACCAGGATGTCGCCCTCGACATCGGCGAGATCGTCGACGAGCGCCCGGCTCGGGCGCGACAGCAGCTCCTCGAGGCTGTCGACGTCGTCGACGCGTCGGGGCAGGGCGGCGCGGTCGAGGAGGCCCTGGGCGTCTTTCATCGCCGTCACTCCACGCGCGCGTCCTGGACGATCATCAGCCGCTCGAGCAGCAGCACGGCGAGATAGAGGCCGATGCCGAGGCCGGCGAGCAGCGCCACCGCCATGAACATGCCGGCGGTGTCGAGCGAGGTCTGCACCTGGATCATGAGATACCCCAAGCCGCGGTCGGAGGCGATGAACTCACCGACCACGGCGCCCGCCACCGCCAGGATCGCCGCCACCTTCATGCCCGAGAAGAGGTAGGGCAGCGCGCCCGGCAGCTGGATCTTGGCGAAGAGCTGCCAGCGCGAGCCCTTGAGCGAGCGCACGAGATCGAGCAGTTCCGGCTCGACCTCGCGCAGGCCGCGCGACATGGTGAGCAGGATCGGGAAGAAGCAGAGGCTGAAGGTGATGAGGATGTTGGGGCCGATGCCGTAGCTGAGCCAGACGATGATGAGCGGGCCCAGCGCCACCTTGGGAATCATGTTGAGCGTGACGAAGAGCGGAAAGACCAGCAGCGTCAGCAGCCGCGACCAGGAGAAGAGCAGCGCGAGCGCCACCCCGACCGCCACGGCGAGCGCGAAGCCGCCGAAGATCTCGGTGGCCGTGACCAGCGTATTGCTGCCCCAGGCGTAGCTGGCCAACGGCAGGGTGCGCAGCATGGCGAGCGGCGAGGGCAGGATGAAGGACCTGATGCCGATGAGGTCGACGGCAAGCTGCCACAGCAGGATGACCGCGACATGGACGGCGACGATCACGGCGTAGCGGCGCCAGGCCGCCTCCCTCCGGTCCGCGGACGGGCCGAGCGCGGCGGGCGCCGGCAGGGTTCTCTGCGCCTCAGCCATGCCGCGAAGCGCTGGCGACGCCGACGGGCCCGGGCCGGAGAGCCGTCATGACGAAGTCGACGACGTGGCGCCGCCGCGCGGCGATCGCCTGCGTCGTGCCGAGGTCGCGGTCGAAGATCGCCGAGAGCGTGCGGTTGTTGGAAAAATAGAAATAGGCGAGGCCGGCGATCGAGATGTAAAGCTGCAACGCGTCGATGCCGCGGCGAAAGGCGCCGAGCGCGACGCCTCTGCGCAAGGTGCGGCGGATCAGCGCGATGAGCGGCGAGTGCATCTCGTGCATGCGGCGCGACGCCGCGAGATGCCGGCCGCCCTGGCCGTTCTCGTCGTTCAACAGCGCGATAAAATCGGGATGGGCGGCGAGATAGTCGAAGGAAAAGCCGATGAGCTTCACCATCGCCTGCCGCGGCGGCAAGTCGCCGAGCGACAGCGCGCGCTCCTGCTCGCGGATCTCGGCATAGACGCGCTCCAGCACCGCGACATAGAGATCGTCCTTGCTGCCGAAATAGTGGTAGACGAGCTGCTTGTTGAGACCGGCGCCGCGCGCGATCTCGTCGACGCGGGCACCCATGAGCCCCTTGGCGGCGAACTCGGCGCGCGCCGCCGCGAGCAGCAGCCGGCGCGAGGCCTCGCCGTCGCGCTTGCCGATCCGCGCGCTCTCGACGCGAGCGTCCACCGCATCCTTCCCGTTATCAACCATCCAGTTGCTTGATTATTGACGAAGTCGGCGCCGTCGGGCAATGCTTTCCGCAGCGCCTCAGGGAGGGTCGGATGAAGAGAGCCGGAAGCCTTGCCGCGATCATGCTGGCCGTCGGGCTGCTCGCGCCGGGAGCGGCGGCGGCGGAGAAGCTGACCCTGGTGCTGAACTGGGTCCCGACCGCCGACCATTCGCCCTACTACTACGCCAAGCAGCAGGGCTGGTACGAGAAGGCGGGGATCGACCTCGCCATCGAGACCGGCAAGGGCTCGGGCATCACCGCGCAGCGCGTCGGCGCCGGCGCCGACGAGATCGGCATCGCCGACATGGGCACCGCGCTCGTCGCCAAGAGCAAGGGGGCGGACATCGTCGCGGTGATGAACGTCTACGCCAATTCGGCGCAGGGCTTCTATTGGCTCAAAAGCAGCGGGATCAAGGGACCGAAGGACTTTCCCGGCCGCAAGATCGGCAATCCGCCGGGCGACGCCGCGCGCGTCATGTGGCCGGCCTTCGCCAAGGCGGCGGGCATCGATCCGAACTCGGTCACTTGGGTCAACATCGCGCCGCAGGCCAAGATACCGTCGCTTAAGAGCCACGCCGTCGACATCGTCACCGACTTCTACAACGGGCACGACATCTATTTGCGCGTCTTCGGCGACGACCTCGGCTTCCTCGCCTGGCGCAACATCGGCGTCAATCCCTACGGCAATTCGGTGATCGTCAACGGCGACTTCCTCAGGAGCCATCGCGAGACGGTCAAGAATTTCGTCGCCGTGTCGCAGCGCGCCTTCGCCGCCTGCGTCAAAGACGTCGACCCCTGCCTCAAGGCGCTCTTTGCCGAGGTCAGCGGGCTCAACGACCATGAGCAGCACGATGAATGGAACCGCATCAAGGAGCTGATGCGCGACCCCTACACCACCACGGTCGCCCTCGGCTGGTTCGACCCCAAGCGCATGGACAGCGACTACGAGCTGGTCAAGACCTATTTCGGGCTGGAGAAGCCGTTCGACGTCAAATCCGCCTATACCGACGAGTTCCTCGACAAATCGATCAAGATGACAAAACCTTAACCTGGCGCTCGCGACCGATGCGCAAGCGGTGGAGAGCTCGACTTGGCGCGCTGACAGGTCAGGCGATGCCAACGCCGAAGGAGCTCGATTCGACGCCAAGGAGCGCCCGCGGCGTCGACCGCTTAACCCGGTTTCAATCTTCAGCTGCTTTCCTAGGCGCCGGTGTTTTTCGCGCCGGCGCGCTACGGAGAGTCCAGCAGATGACCGCTGTGCATGCAATCGTTACCGGTGGATCGAGCGGCATCGGCCGCGCCTTCGCCCGCAAGCTGGCCGCCGCCGGCTATGACCTCACCTTGATCGCCCGCCGCGAGGACAAGCTCGACGCGGCCGCGGCCGAGATGCGCGGCGCCTTCGTCCGTCCGGACCAGCGGGTCCAGGTCCTGTCGGCGAACGTCGCCGATGCCGGGCAGGCGGAAGCCGCGGTCGCGGCGGCCTCGCGCGCGTTCGGCACGCCCGACCTCGTCGTCACCTCGGCCGGCGTCGCCGTGCCGCACTATTTCGAGGATGCGCCGCTCGAGGTGCATGAGCGCTCGATGGCGGTCAACTATTTCGGATCGCTCTATGTCGTGCGCGCGGCGCTCCCCGCAATGCGGGCGCGCCGTCGCGGCCGCATCCTGTTGGTGTCGTCGGGCGCGGGCCTGATGGGGCTTTTCGGCTACACCTCCTATAGCCCGTCGAAATTCGCCCTGCGCGGTCTCGCCGAGGCGCTTCGCGCCGAGCTCCGGGGCGACAATGTCGGCGTTTCGATCGTCTATCC
>JASHTP010000153.1 GCA_030040495.1 Alphaproteobacteria bacterium | reverse complement strand
CTCGCCGTCGCGCCGAAGCTCTACGACCCGAGCCGCGTCTACACCGCGACGACCCTGCCGAGCTTCGACCCCATGCTCGACCGCACCAACGCGCACGACCGGTTCCTGCTCAAGACGAGCGTCACCCTCAGCGACAAGCTGAGCCCGGAGTTCCTGGCCTATCACGAAGGCGAGCGCAGCCAATTCGGCACCAACCTCACCGAAAGCCTCGGGCAAAGCACGGTGCTTTACGCCGAATGGGCCGGCGGGCGGCGCGCCAGCCTCGTCGCCGACGCGTTCCATTACGGCGTCGACACCGGGACCTTGCCGCCGGCGGCGGCGGCGACCTTGCCCTTCGACCCGCGAACCCATTTCCAGAACGACGTCGCCAGCGGGCTTTCCTACACCACGCCCAACAAGATCGTGCTCAACCTCGAATATCATTTCCACCAGGCGGGCTTCTCGGCGCAGGACTGGCACAACTGGTTTTCCACCGAGCAGGCGCGGGCGAACTTCCCGGGCGTCAGCCAGACGCTCTGGTACGTCCGCTCCTATGCCGCCGAGCAGCAAGAGCCGATCAACACCCATTCGATCTTCCTGCGCGCCGATTGGCAGGACGCCTTCGTCACCGACCTCGAGCTCACCGCGCTCACCCGCGTCGACCTCCAAGACGGGTCGAGCCTGGCGCAGGTCACCGCCGACTACTACCTCAGCGACCATTGGACGGTGGGCGCGCTCGCCGCCGCCAGCCTCGGCGGGCGCCGCACCGACCAGGCCAGCGTGCCGGAGGCGGCCAGCGTCATCCTCAAGCTCATGCGTTACTTCTGAGTTCCGGCAAAGGAGGCCGCCATGCCAGCGCTCACCGCCATCCTCGCGCACACGCCGCGCTGGGTGTTCGTCGTCTTCGCGCTCCTCTTCGTGCTCGGCGTCCAGGGGCTCCGGCCACGCCGCGTCGCGCTGGCGCGCGTCTTCGTCACGCCCGCCGTGTTCGTCGCCTGGGGCCTGTCGAGCCTCGCTTCGGCCGCGCAGGCGACGGCGATGGCGCCGGTCGCCTGGGCGCTCACCGCCGCCGGCGGCTTCGCGCTCGCCTTCTTCGCCGTGCGGCTCGAAGGGCTCGGCGCCGAGCCCGGCGGGCGCGTCCGCCTCCCCGGCAGCGTCCTGCCGCTGGCGCGGAACATGCTCATCTTCGCCGCGAAATACGTGCTCGCGGCGGCGCTGGCGCTGCACCCGGAGGCGCGCGGCCGGCTGATCCTCTGGGACATCGCCGTCTCCGGCGCCAGCGCCGGCTACTTCATCGGCTGGACGGCGCGCTTCCTCATCGCCTATCGCCGCACCGCCGCGGCGCCGCTGCCGGTTGCGCCCGGCGGCGGCTGACGGGCGTGCGCTGTGCTAGCTTCCGCCCGGCGAGGAACCCGGGAGGCCGAGCGATGAGCATCGATCCCAAGGAAGCGGCGGCGGCGCTGAGCGACGTCGCCCATGTCGAGCGCCGCACCCATCAGGCGTTCACCTACGAGCACAGCAGCCGCCAGTTCCTGCTCTGGGGCGTGCTGGTCGCCTGCGGCTATGTCGTCACCTTCCTGGCGCCGGAGCATGCCGGCGCCGGCTGGATCGCGGTGATGGTCGTCGGGCTCGGCGGCAGCTTCGCGCTGCGCGTCTGGTCGGGGCTCCCGCATTCGCGCGACAGCCGGCTCGGACGGCGGCTCGGCTATGGGCAGCTGGCGCTCATCGGCTACGGCTTCGTCCTGCTCTGGCTGCTCTGGCCGCTCACGCCACGCCAGCTCGACGCCTTCTGGCCGACGCTCGTCATGTTCTGCCATGTGCTCGCCGGCCTCTGGCTCGGCGTCTTCTACATCATCGTCGGCGTCGGCGGCACAGTGCTGATCGTGATCGGCTATGTCTGGGCCGGAGAGTGGTACCCGCTGTGGCTCGCCGTGGCGGTCGGCGGCGGACTCATCGCCAGCGGACTCTGGCTCAGGCGCGCGAGCTGAGGCGGATGAACGGCGTGAACGAGGTCATCCATCAGGCGGTGCGGCTCAAGATCATGGCCGCGCTCAACGTGCTGAGCCAGGACGGCGCGCTCGAATTCACGCGGCTCAAGAATCTCGTCGGCACCACCGACGGCAATCTCGGCGCCCATCTCGACACCTTGGAGAAGGCGGGCTACGTCGCCATCGAGAAGCGCTTCGTCGGCAAGAAGCCGCAGACGCGCATCCGCCCGACGCCGGCCGGGCGCCGCGCCTTCGCCGAGCACGTCGCCTATCTCCGCGAGATCATCGACGCCGGAGGGGCGCGGGCGTAGAAGCGTTCGGCAGGCGCCGCGGCGCGCCCAGGGAAGGGAGATCGCCATGCTGTCGCTGATCCTGGCCGCGCTGTTCTTCGCCGGCATCCATCTCGGCATCGCCGGCACCGGGCTGCGCGACCGCGCCGTGGCGGCGCTGGGCGAGCGCGGCTACCCGGCATTGTTCTCGCTCGCCTCGCTCGCCGGCCTCGCCTGGCTGGTCTTGGCCTATCGCGGCGCGCCCTATCTGCCGAGCTGGGGCCTGCTGCCGTGGTGGAAGCCGGTGGCGGTCGCGCTGATGCTGCCGGCGACGCTGCTGGCGGTGATCGGCCTCGTGACGCCGAACCCGACCGCGGTGGCGCAGGAGGCGCGGCTGGCGCAGCCGGCGAGCGGCATCCTGCGCGTCACCCGCCATCCCTTCCTCACCGGCGTCGGGCTCTGGGCGCTGGTGCATCTCGTCGGCAACGGCGATCTCGCCTCGCTGGTCTTCTTCGGCGCCTTCGCCGTGGTGGCGCTCGCCGGCACGGTCTCGATCGACGCCAAGCGCCGGCGGCGCCTGGGCGCGGCCTGGGAGCGCTTCGCGGCGCAGACCTCGATCCTGCCTTTCGCCGCCATCGCCGCCGGGCGCAACCGCTTCCGCCCGGGCGAGATCGGCGCCTGGCGCTGGGCGGTGGCGCTCGTGGTCTATGCGCTGCTGCTGGGCGGGCACGGGCCGGTCATCGGCATCTCGCCGCTGCCGTGACCGCGCCGCTCTCCCGCCGGTGATGCGCGGCGCCGCCCTCACGCTGACGATGAGCCTCTGCCTGCTGGCGGGTCTGCTGCCGCTGGCGAGCTTCGCCGCGCTGCTGCCGGGCTTCGTCGCGCAATGGGGCCTCAGCAACGAAGAGGCCGGCTGGATCAGCGGCATCTACTATGTCGGCTACATGCTCGCGGTCCCCTTCCTCATGAGCACGACCGACCGCCTCGACGCGCGGCCGGTCTATCTCGCCGGCACCGCGCTGTCGGCCGCGTCGACTTTCGCCTTCGCCTTCCTCGCCGCCGGCTTCTGGTCGGCACTGGTCTGGCGCGCCGTCGCCGGCATCGGCCTCGCCGGCACCTACATGCCGGGGCTCAAGATCCTGACCGACCGCAGCCGCGACCGCGACGCGTCGCGCGCGGTCGCGATCTACACCGCCTGCTACTCCTTCGGCACCGGCCTCTCCTTCCTGCTCGCCGGCTGGGTCGCCGCGCCCTATGGCTGGCGCATGGCCTTCATCGCCGCGGCGCTGGGGCCGCTCGCGGCGATGCTGGCGGCGGCGGCGCTGGTCGGCGCCGAAGCGCCGCACGCCCGCACGCGCCCGAGCGGCATCCTCGCCGATTTCCGCCGCGTCGTCGGCGAGCGCGCCGTCCTCGGCTATGTGCTGGCCTACTCGATCCATAATTTCGAGGCGCTGGCGGTGCGCTCCTGGCTGGTGAGCCTGCTCGTCTTCGCCGCCGGCCGCGCCGGCGGCGCGGGGGCGTGGAGCGCGACCGAGATCGCCACCGTCGCGACGCTGGTGGGCGTGCCCGGCACGGTTCTCGGCAACGAGCTCGCCTTGCGCATCGGCCGCATCCGCGCCGTGACCCTCATCATGCTGACCTCCGCCGCGATCGCCGCCGGCGTCGGCATCGCCGCGGAAGCGGCCTACGGCGTCCTGGTGGCGCTGGTGATGCTGCACGGGCTCTGCATTCCGGCGGATGCCGGCGCGCTCATGGCCGGCACGGTCGAGGTCGCCCCGGCCGAGGTGCAGGGTGCGAGCCTGGCGCTGCAGGCAAGCGCCGGGTTCGGCGCCTCCTTCGTCGGGCCGCTCGTCGTCGGCATCGTCCTCGACCATGCCGGCGGCGCGCTCGACGGCGGCGCCTGGCGCGCCGCCTTCTTCGCCGTCGCCGCCTTCGCCTGTCTCGGCCCGCTGGCGCTGCGCTTTGCCGCGAAGCGGGCGGCATGACCGCCGGCCGCGGGCGGCGCCTTCTCTCGGTCGGGCTCGGCAGCGCCATCGTGCCGCTGGACAGCGCGGTCAACATCGCCTTCCCCGCCATCACGCGCGCCTTCGGCGGGCCGTTGCAGGCGATCCAGTGGCTGGTCATCGCCTATGTGCTGACCTACACCAGCCTGCTGCTGGCGGTGGGCCGCATCGGCGACCTCGCCGGCCACCGCACAATCTTCCGCCTCGGGCTGCTCTGGAGCGCGGCGGCGCTGTCGCTCTGCGCGCTGGCGCCGAGCTATCCGCTGCTGATCGCCGCGCGTGTGGCGCAAGGCATGGGAGCGGCCCTCGTGCTCGCCTGCGGGCCGGCGCTGGTGACGAGCCTTTACAGCGAGGGCGCGCGGACGCGCGCGGTCGGCCTCTACACCATGATGTTCTCGATCGGCATCGCCGCCGGCCCGCTCCTCGGCGGCGTGCTCGTGGCGCGCTGGGGCTGGCCGGCGGTGTTCTGGTTCCGGGCGCCGGTCGCGCTCGCGGCGCTGCTGCTGCTGCCCGACATGCCGGCGGCGG
>JASHTP010000011.1 GCA_030040495.1 Alphaproteobacteria bacterium | reverse complement strand
GCGAGGTGGTGCAGCTGATCAACGACATCGCCAGCCAGACCAACCTGCTGGCGCTCAACGCCACGATCGAGGCGGCGCGCGCCGGCGAGGCGGGGAAGGGCTTCGCCGTGGTGGCGAGCGAGGTCAAGTCGCTGGCGACGCAGACCGGCAAGGCGACCGAGGACATCGCGGCGCAGGTGTCGGCGATCCAGGCGGCGACGCGGAGCGCGGTCGACGCGATCCGCGGCGTCACCCGCATCATCGCCGAGGTCAACGAGATCTCCGCCTCGATCGCCTCGGCGGTCGAAGAGCAGGGCGCCGCCACCCAGGAGATCACCCGCAATACCCAGGAAGCGGCGCGCGGCACCCAGGAGGTCTACGCCAACATCGCCGGCGTCAGCCAGGGCGCGGCCATGACCGGCAAGGCGGCGGAGCACGTGCTGTCCGCCGCCGGCGAGCTGTCGCAGGGCGCGGAGAAGCTCAAGCTCGAGGTCGACGCCTTCCTCGGCGGAATCCGCGCCGCCTAAGCGCGGCGGGCGCGCGCGGCGCGCTCCGCCTCGGGGGCGCGGTGGCTGCGCTCCCAGTCGGTGATGTAGTCGCGCGTCAGCGGCACCGCGTCGACCCGCTTGGCGAGCTGCATCTGGAAGTTCATGTGGCCCTGGTGGCGGAAGGCGACCTCGGAGCCGGCGAGGTAGAATTCCCACATGCGGCAGAAGCGCTCGTCGTAGAGGGTGCGGACGCGCTCGCGGTTGGCGTTGAAGCGCTGCCGCCAGGCGCGCAGCGTCTCGGCGTAATGCAGCCGCAGGATCTCGATGTCGGTGATCCAGAGGCCGGTGCGCTCGACCACCGGCACCACTTCGGATATCGCCGGCGAATAGCCGCCGGGGAAGATGTATTTGCGCAGCCACGGGTTGGTGGCGCCGGGCCCGTCGTGCCGGCCGATCGAGTGGAGCAGCGCCACGCCGTCCTCGGCGAGCAGCTCCTTGAGCTTGCGGAAGAACACCGGATAGTGCACGACGCCGACATGCTCGAACATGCCGACCGAAACGATGCGGTCGTAGCGGCCGGCGGCCTGGCGATAGTCGCAGAGCTCGAAGCGCACGCGCTCGCCCAGGCCGGCGTCGGCGGCGCGGCGCTGCGCCACCTTGAGCTGCTCGCTCGAGAGGGTGAGGCCGGTGACGGCGACGTCGCATTCGCGGGCGAGGTAGAGGGCGAGGCCGCCCCAGCCGCAGCCGATGTCGAGCACCGTCTGGCCCGGCTTGAGCAGCAGCTTGGCCGCGATGTGGCGCTTCTTGTTGGCCTGCGCCTCCTCGATCCCTTGGTCGGGGGCGAGGAAATAGGCGCAGGAATACTGCCGGTCGGCGTCGAGGAAGAGATCGTAGAGCGTGTCGGAGAGATCGTAGTGATGCGCCACGTTGGCGCGCGCGCGGCGCAGCGGGTTGTATTGCTGGAAGACGCGGAAGGCGCGACCGAAGCCGTTGTAGAGCGGGGTCAGGGCGGTGTGCGGCGCCAGGCTCATGTTGGCGCCGATGAAATCGAGGAAGTCGTAGACGCTGGCATCCTCGATCGCCAGCGTCCCGTCCATGAACGCCTCGCCGAGATGGAGGCGCGGGTTGAGGAAGAGCTTGCGCCCGAGCGCGGCGTCGCGCAGCCGGATGGTGATGGTGGGGCCGGGCTCGCCGGCGAAGCTGTGCAGGGTGCCGCGCGCATCGATGACGCGCAGGGTGCCCTTGCGCACCAGGTGGCGGAGCAGATGGGCCAACAGCATCGGTGCCTCCTCCAGGCTCTCACGACTCGTTGGGTTGGCTCAAGTATTCCGCAATTCCTGCCGCCGGCACAAGGGCCCAGCGCGGCGGGACCCATGCGGTCAGAGCATGGCCAGGGGCTCCGCATGCGCCGGGGGCGGGAAGGCCGCGTCGAGCTCGGCGAGGTCCTCGGGCGAGAGCGCGAGATCGAGCGCGCCGCGGTTCTCGCGCACATGCTCGGCCCGCGCCGCCTTGGGGATGGCGATCACGCCCTCGCGTCGCAGCAGCCAGGCGAGCGCCACCTGCGCCGGCGTCGCGTTGAGCCGCTTGGCGACGGCGCGAAGCGCGTGCTTGCGCAGCAGCTTGCCCTGCTCGATGGGCGAATAGGCCATCAGCGCGACGCCGCGCCGGCGCAGCCAGGGCAGCAGCTCCCATTCGATGCCGCGGCGGCCGAGATTGTAGAGCACCTGGTTCGCCGCGGTGACGTCGCCGCCCGCAAGCTTCCACCACTC
Source organism: Alphaproteobacteria bacterium (assembly GCA_030040495.1). Taxonomy (GTDB): domain Bacteria; phylum Pseudomonadota; class Alphaproteobacteria; order ATCC43930; family CGMCC-115725; genus DAHUYF01. Next base: position 1,080 of record JASHTP010000011.1, on the reverse strand, counting down.
TTCCATGTCGCCGAGGTCGAAATTGCTGACGCCGTAATGGCGGATCTTGCCGCTGTGCCGCAGCGCCCGGAAGGCCTCGAGCGTCTCCGCCAGCGGCAGCTCGCCGCGCCAATGCAGCAGATAGAGGTCGATCCGGTCGGTGCCGAGCCGCTTCAGGCTGCGCTCGCAGGCGGCGACCGCGCCCTTGCGCGAGGCATTGTGGGGATAGACCTTGCTGACGATGAAGACCCGGTCGCGGCGCCCGGCGACCGCCTTGCCCACCAGCTCTTCGGCGCCGCCCTCGCCGTACATCTCGGCGGTGTCGACGAGCGTCATGCCGAGATCGATGCCGAGGGCGAGCGCCGCCACCATGTCGGGGCCGCGGCTGCGCGCTTCGCCCATTCCCCAGGTGCCGAGCCCGAGCACCGGCACCTTGTCGCCGCCGGGCAGCCGCACATGTCGCATCCGAGCCTCCGCCGTCGCGCGCGCCGGCTGGTTTGGCGCCGGCCGGCGCTGGCGGCAAGATACGCCCGATCGGCCCCGGGAGCGATGGAGGTTGCGATGAGCGATGCCGACGCCGGGCGCGACGAGCCAGCGGTCGCGCCGGGAATCGTGCTGGTGGTGGAAAGCGGCGACAGCCCGCTCAAGCAGTATCTGCTCGATGGCCGCCATCGGCTCATCGCCGACGAGCCGCGGCAGGCGGGCGGCGGCGACGCCGGGCCCAACCCCTACGAGCTGTTGTTGATGAGCCTCGGCGCCTGCACCGCAATGACGCTCAGGCTCTATGCGCGGCGCAAGCAATGGCCGCTCGAGCGCGTCGCGGTGCGCCTCAGCCACGGCCGGATCCATGCCGAGGATTGCGCGGACTGCGAGACCAAGAGCGGCTTCATCGCCCGCATCGAGCGCGAGATCGAGCTCAAGGGGCCGCTCGATGCGGCGCAGCGCGCGCGGCTGATGGAGATCGCCGACCTCTGTCCCGTCCACCGCACGCTGACCTCGGAGATCAAGGTGCTGAGCCGGCTCGCGCCGGCCTAGCCGCCCGCCGCCTGGGAGACCGGCGGCTCAGCCCTCGCCGGCCGGCGTCCCGCCTTCCGGCGCCGA
>JASHTP010000152.1 GCA_030040495.1 Alphaproteobacteria bacterium | reverse complement strand
GGTCGCCATAGCGCCGCGGCGCCTCGGCGAGCAGGCCGAGCGCGGCGAGGCGGACAGCCTCGGTGGGGACGAGGGAATTGTCCCTGAACATCGGTCGCTAGGCGACGCGGCGGATCGGCAGCCGCGCCCAGACATCGGCGAGCGCCGCCACCAGCCGCTCGATATCCTCGTCGCTGTGCTGCGGCGAGGGGGTGAGGCGCAGCCGCTCCTGGCCGCGCGGCACGGTCGGGTAGTTGATCGGCTGCACATAGATGCGATGCCGGTCGAGCAGATCGTCGGAAGCCTCCTTGCAGAGGCGGGCATCGCCGACCAGCACCGGCACCACATGGCTCGGGCTCGGCATGACCGGGAGCTGCGCCTCGGCCAGGCGCCGCTTCAGCCGCCGGGCGCGCTCCTGATGGCGTACGCGCAGCTCGCCATTGGCGCGGACATGGCGGATCGAGGCGATGGCGCCGGCGGCGATCGCCGGCGGCAGCGAGGTGGTGAAGATGAAGCCGGGGGCGAAGCTGCGGATGAAATCGACCATCGGCGTCGAGCCCGCGACATAGCCGCCGACGAGGCCGAAGGCCTTGGCGAGCGTGCCCTGGATCACGGTGAGGCGGTGGGCGACGCCGTCGCGCTCGGCGATGCCGGCGCCGGTCGGACCATAAAGCCCCACCGCATGCACCTCGTCGAGATAGGTCATGGCGCCGTAACGCTCGGCCACGTCGCAGACCTCGGCGATGGGCGCGATGTCGCCGTCCATCGAATAGACGCTTTCGAAGGCGACGAGCTTCGGCCGGCTCGGATCGGATGCCGCCAGCTTTCGCTCGAGGTCGGCGGGGTCGTTATGGGCGAAGATCTGCTTCTCGGCGCCGCTGTGGCGGATGCCCTGGATCATCGAGGCATGGTTCAGCGCGTCGGAGAAGATGATGCAGCGCGGAATCTCACGCCCCAGGGTCGAGAGAGCGGTCTCGTTGGCGACATAGCCCGAGGTGAAGGCGAGCGCCGCCTCGGTGCCGTGCAGCGACGCGAGCTCGCGCTCGAGCAGGACGTGGTAATGGTTGGTGCCGGAGATGTTGCGCGTGCCGCCGGCGCCCGCGCCGGTGCGGTCGATCGCTTCGTGCATCGCCGCCAGCACGGCCGGATGCTGGCCCATGCCGAGATAATCGTTCGAGCACCAGACCGTGACCTCCTCGCCGAGATCGTGGTTGAAGGCGCGCGGGAAGGCGCCGGCGCGGCGCTCGAGCTCGGCGAACACGCGGTAGCGCCCTTCGGCGCGCAGCCCGTCCAGTCGGGTCTTGAAGAAACTCTCGTAGTCCATTGCTCCCTCGGCTTTCGCGTCCCTGTTCTACGGTTTCCGTCGTGGAGAATAGCCCCCGGTCCTCCGCTGGCAATACGCAAAACCCCTGAGGGTTAGTTCCTAGGCGACCGACGCGAGCCCGGCCCGGCCAAGCGCCGCCGCCGTGTCGTCGAGCGCCCGGCCGAAGCGGCGCAGCATCTCGGCGATCTCCGCCTCGGTGATGATCAGCGGCGGGCAGAGCGCCACCGTGTCGGCCATGGAGCGAAGGATCAGCCCGTGCTCCTGTGCGCGCGCGGCGAAAAGCGCACCGACCCCTTGTTTGGGATCGAATGCCGCCTTGGTCGCCTTGTCCTTGACCAGCTCGACCCCGGCGAGCAATCCCACGCCGCGCACCTCGCCGACCAGCGGATGGGCGGCGAAGCGGGCGAGCCCGTCGAGCAGAATGGGCGCCACCCGACGGATATGGCCGAGGATGTCGCGCTCCTCATAGATGCGCAGCGTCTCCAGTGCCACGGCGCAGCAGACGGGATGGGCGGAATAGGTGAAGCCGTGGGCGAAGACGCCGATCTTCTCGCTCTGCGCGACGAAGGCCTGGTAGAGCTCATCGCTGATGACCGTGGCAGAGATCGGCAGGTAGGCCGAGGACAGCGCCTTGGCCATGGTCATGATGTCCGGCTTCAGGCCGAAGGTCTCGCTGCCGAACATGGCGCCGGTGCGGCCGAAGCCGCAGATGACCTCGTCGGCGATCAGCAGCACGTCGTATTTCTTCAGCACCTTCTGGACCTTGTCGAAATAGGTCCGCGGCGGAAGGATGACGCCGCCGGCGCCCATCACCGGCTCGGCGATGAAGGCGGCGACGGTGTCGGGGTCCTCGCGCTGGATCTGCGCCTCGAGGCTCTCGGCGAGCCGCGTCGCGAACTCCTCCTCGCTCTCGCCGGGCTTGGCGAAGCGGTAATGGTGCGGGCAGTCGGCATGCCGGATCTGAGCGATCGGCAGGTCGAAATCGCGATGGTTGTTGGGCAGCCCGGTGAGACTCGCCGCGGCCACGGTGACGCCGTGATAGCCCTTCATGCGCGCGATGATCTTCTTCTTCCGGGGGCGGCCGCGCGCATTGTTGTAGTACCAGACCATCTTGACCGCGCTGTCGTTGGCCTCCGAGCCGGAATTGTTGAAGAAGACCTTCGACATCTTGACCGGCATCAGGCCGATGATGCGCTCGGCGAGCTCGGCCGCCATGTCATGCGTCTTCTGGTTGAAGATGTGGTAGAAGGGCAGCCGCTGCAGCTGCCGCGTCGCCGCCTGGACCAGCCGCTCCTCGCTGAAGCCGAGCGCGGTGCACCAGAGCCCGGCCAGCCCTTCGATATATTCCTTGCCGGTCTCGTCATAGACATAGATGCCCTTGCCCTCGGTGATGACGAGGGGGCCCTCGCTCTCCTGCTTCTTGAGGTGCGTGTAGGGGTGGAGGTGAAACGCGATGTCGCGGCTCGCGGCCGAATTGCCACGCGGCATGGGGCATCCTTCGTTCGACGGTTGGCGCCTACTATCGGCCGGCTGCGCCGGCCGAGTCAAACATGCGCCGCGCCCGGCGTCGCCGCGGCGCCGCCTTCAGCCTGCGACGACCTGTCGCACCGCCGCGGCTAAGACGTTGATCGTCGGCCTCTCCGCGGCAGCATGCCCCGGCAGTCAACGGGGATATCAACAGGCTTTTCCCCAGGCTCCGGCGCAGCTGCGGAAATTTCCTTGGTCGAGGATCGCGCAACTCGTTCATCCTGCCGGGGCAACGGAGGGGCGAATGGCGGTGGTCAATCTGGGCGAGGAGCCGGGGCGCGATGGCATCGATCTCGACCGGGTGATCGTCGATCCCGATTACCGGCGGCGCGTCATGGAAAAGCTGCGCGCCGAAGCGGCGCCCCATCCGCCATCGCAGGAGCCCGCGCCGCCTTCCGGCCAGGACGATTGACAGAAGGGGTCGCGCACCTATCCTGCGCGCCAGATGCGGCGCGCGGTCATCGAAGGGCGACATAGCGCTCAAGGCGCTGCGGCGCCCGTCAGGACGGCCGCCGGCTCATGATCGCCTTCATCCTTCGCCGCGTGGTGCAGTCGCTGGCGGTCATGCTCACCGTCGGCCTCGTCGCCTTCATGCTGTTCCGCTATGTCGGCGATCCCGTCAACAACATGGTGGGGCAGGACACGTCGCTCGAGGATCGCGCCAAGCTGCGCCACGAGCTCGGCCTCGACGATCCGCCGCTGGTGCAGTTCGTCCGGTTCATCGGCCACGCCGCGCGCGGCGATTTCGGCATCTCCTATCAGTATGCGCGGCCGGTCGGCAGGATCATCGCCGAGCGCCTGCCGGCGACGCTCGAGCTCAGCCTCACCGCCGCCCTTTTGGCGCTCGCCGTCGGCGTGCCGATGGGCGTCTATACCGGGCTGCATCGCGACGGCGTCCTGTCGCGCCTCCTGCTCGCCGTCTCGCTCGTCGGCGTGTCGCTGCCGACCTTCCTCACCGGCATCCTACTCATCCTGCTCTTCTCGGTCGTCCTGGGCTGGCTGCCTTCCTTCGGCCGCGGCGACGTGGTGCGGCTCGGCTGGTGGACGACGGGCTTCCTGACGCTCTCCGGCCTCAAATCCCTGATCCTGCCGGCGATCACGCTCGCGCTTTTCCAGATGACGTTGATCATGCGGCTGGTGCGCGCCGAGATGCTGGAGGTGCTGCGCACCGATTACATCAAGTTCGCCCGCGCCCGCGGCCTGCCGAACCGCATGGTCAATTTCGGTCACGCGCTCAAGAACACGCTGGTGCCGGTCATCACCATCACCGGGCTGCAGCTCGGCTCGATCATCGCCTTCGCCATCATCACCGAGACCGTGTTCCAATGGCCGGGCATGGGCTTCCTCATCGTCCAGGCGATCGGCTTCGCCGACATCCCGGTGATGGCGGCCTATCTCGTGCTCATCGCCTTCTTCTTCGTCGTCATCAACCTGATCGTCGATCTCCTCTATTACGCCGTCGATCCGCGCCTCAGGGTCGAGCGCGGCGCGGCGGGCGCGCATGGCCACTGACGCGGCGCAGCCGGGTCGGGCGGGAGCGTTGCGCCGGTTCGCCGACAGCGATCTCTTCTGGAGCTTCCGCCGCTCGCCGGTGACGCTGGCGGCGGCGGCGGCGACCGCGCTGCTGGTGCTGGGGGCGCTGCTCGCGCCGGTGCTGGCGCCGCACAACCCCTTCGACCTCGCTAGCCTCAACCTGCTCGACGCCCGCGACCCGCCGGCCTGGGAGGCGGGCGGATCCTGGACCTATCCGCTCGGCACCGACGATCAGGGCCGCGACGTGCTCTCCGCCATCCTTTACGGCATGCGGCTCTCGCTCTTCGTCGGCTGCGCTTCGATCCTGCTGGCGCTGGTCCTCGGCGTCGGCCTCGGCCTGCTGGCGGGCTATGCCGGCGGCTGGGTCGACGCGCTCATCATGCGCATCGCCGACGTGCAGCTCTCCTTTCCCGCTATCTTGGTGGCGCTGCTCGTCGACGGCGTCGCGCGCGGCCTGCTGCCGCACGAGCGGCAGGACGAGATCGCGGTCTATGTCGTGGTGCTGGCGATCGCCAGCTCGATCTGGGTGCAGTTCGCGCGCACCGTGCGCGGCTCGACCCTGGTCGAGCGCGCCAAGGAATATGTCCAGGCGGCGCGCATCGTCGGCGTCCATCCCGTGCTGATCGCCTGGCGCCACGTGCTGCCCAACGCCATGGGGCCGGTGCTGGTGATCGCCACCATCAACCTCGCCATCGCCATCATCACCGAGGCGACCCTGTCCTTTCTCGGGTTGGGCCTGCCGGTGACGCAGCCCTCGCTCGGCACGCTCATCCGCATCGGCGAGAATTTCCTGCTGTCGGGCGAATGGTGGATCCTGCTCTTTCCCGGCCTGGCGCTCGCCGGCCTCGCGCTCGCCGTCAATCTGCTCGGCGACTGGCTGCGCGACGCGCTCAACCCGAAGCTGCGGTGATGGCGGCGCCGCTGCTCGAGGTCGAGCATCTCCGCGTCGAGATCCCGACGCGGCGCGGCGTCCTCACCGCCATCGACGACGTCTCCTTCGCCATCGGCGAGGGCGAGGTGCTGGGCGTCGTCGGCGAATCCGGCGCCGGCAAGTCGCTCACGGGATCGGCGATCATCGGCCTGCTCGAGCCGCCGGCGCGCATCGCCGGCGGCCGCATCCGCTTCTCCGGGCGGCGCATCGACGATCTCGCCGGCGAGGCGCTGCGCCGCATCCGCGGCAAGGAGATCGGCGCCATCTTCCAGGACCCACTCACCAGCCTCAATCCGCTCTACACCGTCGGCCGACAGCTGATCGAGACCATCCGCGTTCATCTCGGCCTCGACCGCGCGGCGGCACGGCGGCGCGCCCTCGGCCTGCTGCAGGAGGTCGGCATTCCCGCTCCCGAGCAGCGCATCGGCCATTACCCCCACCAGTTCTCCGGCGGCATGCGCCAGCGCGTCGTCATCGCGCTGGCGCTCGCCGCCAATCCGCGGCTCGTCATCGCCGACGAGCCCACCACCGCGCTCGACGTCTCGATCCAGGCGCAGATCATCGCGCTGCTGAAGCGGTTGACGCGCGAGCACGGCATGGCGGTGATGCTGGTGACGCACGACATGGGCGTGATCGCCGAGACCGCCGACCGCGTCGCGGTGATGTATGCCGGACGCCTCGTCGAGCACGGCCCGGTGCGCGCGGTGGTGCAGCGTCCGCAGCACCCCTACACCGTCGGCCTGATGGGCGCGATCCCCGTCCTCGGCGCGCGGCGCGAGCGGCTGCGACAGATCGACGGCGCCATGCCGCGGCTCTCCTCCATCCCTGCCGGCTGCGCCTTCCATCCGCGCTGTCCCGAGGCCTTCGCCCGGTGCGGCGCGGAGCG